>CAUZRI010000235.1:0-3305 GCA_963582285.1 Gammaproteobacteria bacterium
ATCTCACTTTCATCACTCAATTCGGCCTCAATCCGATGCAAATCAGGCCAGCCTCGCAACCAGGTGTATTGGCGCTTTGCTAACTGCCGTGTTGCAGCTACCCCCTTTTCTACCATGGTGTCATAGTCGAATTGCCCGTCCAGATAGTCCCAGATTTGCCGGTAACCCACTGAACGAATAGCGGGCAGGTCACGATTAAGATCACCTCTGCTGAATAAATCTTTCACTTCATCGATAAATCCTTTTTTAAGCATCTGACGAAAACGTTTATCAATTTGATCATGGAGTGTTGAGCGCTGACGAGGTTGTAATGAAATAAAAACCAAATTTGATATTAATGCGGGCAATGACAGGTGCTCACTATTTTCTATCCGGTGTAATTCCGTCATGGATTGTCCAGTGCTTTCATAAATTTCCAAAGCGCGTTGCAGGCGTTGTGGGTCATTAGGGTGAATACGTGCCGCTGATTCAGGATCTACCTCTGTGAGTCGTTGATGGACAGCTTGCCAACCATTTCTTTCTGACAGATCCAAAATTCTCTGCCGGACTTCTGGATTCGCAGAGGGCATTTTTGCAAGTCCGTCGCGCAGCACTTTGAAGTACATCATGGTGCCGCCAACGAATAGGGGCTTATTTCCTTTGGCGATAATTTTCTCTACCGCGTCGATTGCATCATGTCTGAACTCTGCTGCTGAATAGGGGTTTGTCGGGTCTCGTATATCTACAAGCCAGTGCGGAATGTCTTCCAGCGTCTGCTTGTCGGGTTTGCCAGAACCGATATCCAACCCTTTATAGACCAGCGCTGAATCCACGCTAATAATTTCGAAGCCGTGGTGACGGGCAAGCTCCAGGGCAATGTCGGTTTTACCGGCAGCGGTAGGGCCCAGCAGGCAAAGGATAGGAGGAGATGATTCTTTCACAGACAAAGTCAGATTCGTTTTCAGCTATAAGTTAGAAAAGATACAGGATACAGGATACAGGATACAGGTGGTCGGGCTTCAGCGTTGTAGAAAAGTTCTTCTTGCATACTGTATCCTGTATCTCTTGAAGAACGTACGGTAATCATTCAGGTAAAACTGGAAATCTATTTGCTTTATGAGTTCAACCTTACCCATAGGTGTATTTGATTCCGGAATAGGCGGCCTGTCTATTCTTAAAAAAATCCATCAGCAACTTCCCCGGGAATTCCTGCTTTATATAGCTGATTCCGCCCATGCGCCTTATGGACCGAAGGGTGAAGCATTCATTATTGAGCGCAGTCGACATATTCTTGAATTTTTTAACAATCAGCCAGTTAAAGCGGTTGTTGTGGCATGTAACACGGCAACTGCAGCTGCAGTGGTCACGCTGCGTAATGAATATTCTCTTCCCATAATTGGCATGGAGCCGGCCATCAAACCAGCCGCTATACGAACTCAAAGCGGTGTTGTTGGTGTGTTGGCAACAGAGGGCACTTTAGCTAGTGATAAATTCGTGGATCTGAAAAGCCGATTTGACGGCAAGGTGGAAATCATTACCCAGCCGTGTCCTGGGCTGGTTGAGCATATTGAATCTTTGCAGATGGATTTACCTGCCATCAGGAAACTCTTATTGAAATACATAAAACCTTTGGTAGATAAAGGCGCCGACTCTTTAGTGTTGGGTTGTACGCACTACAGTTACATTAAAGACCAGATAGGTGAAGTGCTAGGCGATACAGTTGCGATCATTGATACAGAAGACGCTGTGTCGAAGAGGCTGGCTAATGTTCTCAAGGAAGAACGGCTGCTTTCAGATGTTGAAGGCAATATTAAATTTTATTCCAGTGGGGTTCCTGAGCATCAAAATAAATTGATTTCTCGCTACTGGGGAAGCAATGTTAAAGCAGATGTTTTTGAATGATAATTTTTTAAAGGAGAGGTTTTATAATTTACTGATTATCCGCTAATAATCTAAAGCAGACGCTCAGAGTTTAAAATTTACTGAATGTCATGAGGAGCAGTCGGCGGCTCAATAATTACACTAAGCTAAATCTGAATTTCTACCGTTAAATATGCGCTGGAGACAAATATGAATTGGAAAATGATAGCAGCGATAATCCAAGTCACAGGCGTGTTAATTGTTGATGCAACGATAATTTATCTTGCTATTGAAACAAAACAAAATACAGATGCGATTTTAGCTAATTCTAGGCAAATTCTACTTGAAGGTGATTTGGAATTATTATCCAAGGATATGGATTACCCTGAAAATGTTTTTGCTTTAGGTGAATCAGTAGATGAAGTGCGATCTACTGCCTAGATTATTATGTTTTTAAGAATAAGAGAATTTGCATGGTATCAATACAATAATAAAATTATCGATAAAGCAGCATTTGACGGGTATATGGCTCCAATTTCAATTGTTTTTGAGTCTGATGAAAATTTGGAGAAATGGAGTTAAAGTTAATCCTGATTTTATGGTCTATGTTAATGATTTAATCAATTGATTTGAACGTCCGCTATTGGCCGAGAGCAGACCTTAGAAATTAGAACATGAAAGAAACTAACTGTACAAAAATAGATCACCAGGGTGGATCACCGTATGCATAATTTGATTAATTGGCGGCCGTTAGTCGGCTGTGCTTTAAGTGTTTTTTTTCTGGTTGGATGTGGTCAGGAAAATATGGAAACCGCTGATAATTCAGTACAGCTGGGTCAGACGGCTGCGCCTATTGCGGAGCAAAATAGTGATCTGCAAGCAATTGATGATCAAAACGATGAGTTTGAATATGAAGCAGACCGCTTTGCCGACATTAGTATTATGCGTTACAGGATTCCTGGATGGGACAATTTTACTTTGCAGCAAAAGACTCTTCTTTATTTCCTGTCTCAGGCGGGCATGGCTGGTCGGGACATCTTGTGGGATCAGAACTACAAACATAACTTGCGCATCCGCAAGGTTATCGAGGTAATAGTAGAGCAATATTCCGGAGATAGAAGCACGGAAGATTTTTCTGCCTTCATGACCTGGGCAAAAAAAGTCTGGTTTGCAAACGGTATTCACCATCATTATTCCAACAATAAGTTCACTCCGCTGTTTTCTGCAGAGTACTTCGCGACTCTGTTGCTTGACACCGAAGACTTGGCAGGCTTACCTATGGATGATGGCCAGAGTCTTGATGGTTTGATTGCCTTGCTGACTCCTGTCATCTTCGATCAGTCAGTTGATGCCAAAAAGGTAAATACAGCGGCTGATGTCGACAAGTTACTCACTTCAGCAACAAACTTTTATGTCGGTGTTACCGAAGCAGAGGCTATGGCTTTCTATGCAGAAAAAATTAATAG
>CAUZRI010000236.1:0-3301 GCA_963582285.1 Gammaproteobacteria bacterium
GTGTCTTTGCCAGCTCACGATTACTCATTTCAGATACTTTTTTTCCATTCAGAAAATATGTGCCGGCTGTAGGACTATCCAAACAGCCGATTAAATTCATTAACGTTGATTTTCCTGACCCTGATGCCCCCATAATGGCAACATATTCATTTTTATGAATTGTGATATTGAACTGACGTAAGGCATGAATCTCTTCTCCGCCCATGTAGTATGTGCGTTGTAGGTCTTTAGTAATGATTATGCCTTCACTCATTTGATTGACTATATATAATTTTTACGTAGTTAAGCTATTTATTATGCCCAAATTATCTGCTAATAATGTGAAATAATATGACATTACAGTAGTTGTATTAAAACTACCGGTATTTAATGGCACGCATGATTAGTCAGGTTCTAACTAAATAAAAAAGTTTCGTTAAGATAGCTGTTATCAATATATTTTCACATTTAATTCTATAGAATCCTTAATGATGATGAGGATAAGGATATGGTTATTGCCCTTATTTTAGCCATACTAGAAGTACTTAGATAAATATATTATTAACAATTACAGAGATTAATTAGATGATAGAGAGAGTAAAGAAAACTAAGCTCAATGATGTTGGTGCCTTAATTAAAGGTCGCAGAACGATTAACTTTTATCAACAAAAGTCAGTCCCAATATCTGAATTAACAAAAGCAATTGAAATTGCCCGATGGGCACCAAACCACAAAATAACCGAACCTTGGCATTTTTATATCTTGGGTAAAAAGACGCGATATAACGTCATACAGTTAATAACAGATATGAAATCTGCCGGCAAAGGTGACTCGGTCCGCGAGTCGACTAAGAAAAGGCTGGATGATATCCCCGGTTGGTTTGTCTTGACCTCAGATCTCTCAAATGATCCGATAGAACAGCAGGAAAATTATGCAGCATGCTGTTGTGCAGCGCAAAATATCATGCTTGTATTGTGGCGTAAAAATATAGGTGTTAAATGGACAACCGGGGATGTGACGCGCGATCAGCAATTTTATACGATGTTAAAAATCAATCAGGACGCGAGACGTATTGTGGGGCTATTTTGGTATGGCTACCCTTCCATGGTACCCAAACAGAAAAGAAAATCCGTGAAAGACATCAGCACTAAATTAGAGTGATATATTTATAAACATTATAAAAGATAATATAAACAATATCTTGTAATATATATCTCGAATATACATTATATATTTTATTTACTTTTTAGGACTAAACGGCGACATTCAAAACGCATGGTGATAATGACATAACGTCCCCGTTATGTATGAAGAATATCATCCACAAAACGCAGTAAAACAAAGGCTGGAAAACCTAATTACTCAAACTAATTGAATATTATTCAGTAAGAATGCGTTTGAAGGTCAGAGTATCGACATCTTGTATGCTTGCCTGGATGATATAGAGGAATTCATTGATAACAATTGCCGTTATCTCAATATTTTCCTGTTTCAAATACATTCTAAGATTATTCGCTACTGATACGGTCTTTTCTTGTGGTGACATATTTTTGGATATAATTATTTTACTCATTGATTCGAGAGTGAGTTGCTGGAATTTTTCAGCTTCAAGTTCAATTGCCTTGATTTTATCCCTAAAACCCATGCAAGCATTGATGTCGTCGCTAATTTCAGTGCATCCTTGTTCTTTTAACCAGGTGCGAATATTTCGAAGTGGTTTTACTGTCTTATTAGACCAAGTGAGGCAGAATTCATGACAACAGCAAAACAGTTCTTTAGTGAGGTTCCCGTTTGTTATCCCATACCAGCAACAAAATAGAATCAGATTGACATCCAATTTAAATTTGTCTTGTAGTTTCAGGCAGGCATTCGGCACACCATCTTGTGAATAGACACTGATTGAATAATTCCAGAATAACATCTTAGTCTCGTATCATATTAACATTGTCGTTTATGGTGGGCCATGCTGGGATTGAACCAGCGACCTCTGCCGTGTGAAGGTAGCGCTCTACCACTGAGCTAATCGCCCATTATTGTATTTGGTGAACCAAGCCATGGAGTTTAATGGTAAAATAATGACTGTAAACACTATTCTAATCATATTAAGTAATGTACAGGTAAATTGTGAAAGAAATTCGTACAAGATTTGCGCCCAGTCCTACAGGTTATTTACATATAGGAGGTATTCGTACAGCCCTTTTTGCATGGCTGTACGCTAGGCACAATAAGGGGAGATTCATACTTAGAGTTGAAGATACCGATAAGGAGCGCTCTACGCAAGAAGCGGTGGATATAATCCTGGATGGTATGGCGTGGTTGGGTCTTAAGCCAGACGATGGACCATTTTATCAGTCGCAACACGCCGAGAGATATCAAGCTGTAATAGATCAATTACTGAAATCTAATGATGCTTATTACTGTTATTGTAGTAAGGATGAATTAGACAAAATGCGATCTGATGCCATGCAACGAGGTGGTAAACCTCGTTATGACGGACGATGTAGGAATAGAAACGTGCCACCTGATGAATATGATTCCCGTGTTGTACGATTTAAAAATCCAGAGACAGGAGTCGTGGTAGTCAATGATTTGATCCAGGGAAAGGTGGCAATACAAAACTCGGAATTGGATGATTTGATTATCGCCCGTTCAGACGGAGTGCCAACGTATAATCTTACGGTGGTAGTTGATGATATAGATATGAAGATTACTCATGTCATCAGAGGAGACGATCATTTAAATAATACGCCCAAACAAATCAATATATTTTCTGCCCTTGGGGCAGAATTACCCGAATATGCCCATATCCCATTAATACTGGGTGAAGATGGCAAAAAACTCTCGAAACGACAGGGTGCAGCCAGCGTGCTGAACTACAGGGATCTGGGGATATTGCCAGAGGCATTACTAAATTATTTGGTACGTCTAGGATGGTCTCATGGCGATAAAGAGATATTTTCTATTGATGAAATGATCGAATTGTTTGAATTGGTTGATATTAATAAATCTGCAGCTGCAATCAACCCGGAAAAATTAATCTGGTTAAATCAACATTATCTAAGGCAGAGTGATAGTCATCGTTTGGTAGCATTACTTGAATACCAACTGAATAAACATTCGATAGATTTTACAAATGGACCAGCGTTAGAAAAGATATGTGAAATACAGAAAGAGCGTGTAAAAACTCTGGATGAAATGGCAATGCAAAGTCGTTATTTTTATGAAGAATTTACGCATCATGAAGAAAAATCAGCGAAAAAACACCTTAGACCTGTCATTCTGCAACCATTGCTTGATGTGCAAGAGGCTCTGTCGAGGCTTG
>CAUZRI010000237.1:0-3289 GCA_963582285.1 Gammaproteobacteria bacterium
AGACGATTGACAACATCATGGGCGTTACCTGCATTAACCGATATCTTACAAACACAAGACACGATGGATTTACATGATGTTGAACTGGATATGGAACCGATTGAATATGAATGGGCTGGCGTAACAATAAAACGAGTGGGTATAGTCGTTCATCGTTGTATCCAATGGATTGCAAAAGAAGGCATTGAATCATGGGACGATAAACGTATTACCACCATGACAGATCAGTTTAAAACCATGTTAAAAGAACAATGCCTGGCAGGTGAAGAATTACAATGGGGCCTAAATCAAGTTACTTCAGCATTGGGTAAAATGTTAAGGGATGAACGGGGTAGGTGGGTCTTATCAAGAGAACACCAACAACCACAAAACGAATTATCCATAACTGGCGTACATGAACAAAAACTGGTTACGGCGATCATCGACAGAACATTTATAGATAATAACGGTATACGCTGGATTGTAGATTATAAGTCCAGTAGGCATGAGGGATCAGATCTGGATGAGTTTCTGAATCAAGAAAAGGTTCGTTATGCCCGACAATTAAATAAATATGGCGATTTGATGTCCGTCATTGATCCGCGACCTATAAAACTGGGTCTGTATTTTCCCTTATTACAGGCATGGAGGGAGTTGGAGTTTAAAAGTGAAGGGAAAGGAGTGAGGGGAGAGGGGTGAGGGGTACAATCGTTATCCCGGCAATAGCGTGGACCCAGAGCCATGTGGTTTTTTTATATGATGGCAATAGCTGAAATGTTACGCTGACGCCAATCCGCTATTTGCTCATTTGATATAACCATACAAGAAACATAATGGATCCTATACGACGAAATCGAATATTCGGTCTGGCCCTGCCTATCATAGGCGGTATGGTTTCGCAGAATTTGCTGAATATCGTTGATACAGCAATGGTAGGCTTTCTTGGCAATCCTGCTCTTGCCGCGGTAGGTCTGGGTGGGTTCGTCGTTTTTATGTGCCAGGCCCCCATCCTCGGTATCTCAACTGGCGTGCAGACCAGCGCTGCCCGTAAAAAAGGTGCTGGACAACTTGATAGAGCCGCCGTAATACTTAATTCGGCATTGCTCATTGTAGTATTAATTGCCCCTATCCTATCTCTTGTTCTTATCCAGATTGCTGGGCCTGTATTTCCTTTTTTGAATGCAGATGCAGCGGTAATTGAACGTGGTGTCCCATATCTTGAATGGCGATTAAGTGCCATTGTTTTTGTAGGCATCAATTTCGCATTCCGTGGCTATTGGAACGCGCTCGACATGTCACGATTATATATGACCACATTAATTCTAATGCATTCCTCTAATATCGTCTTAAATTATGTATTAATTTTTGGAAATTTTGGTGCACCTGCCCTGGGTGTTACCGGTGCCGGTATTGCCAGTGCAATGTCCATGGCAATAGGCAGCATGATTTATATTTACCTGGGATTTCGTCACGTAGGAAAAGATGGGTTCCTGCGTCGTCTGGCTACTAAGGTTGAAACGTTAACCTTAATCAAGATAACAATTCCTTCAGGATTGCAGCAACTGTTTTTCGCGGCAGGGCTAGTAGCAATGTTCTGGATTGTGGGCAAGATAGGAACACCGGAACTCGCCGCCGCTAATGTACTCATCACAATCTTGTTGTTTGCAATATTACCTGGTCTGGGATTAGGTCTTGCCTGTACCACATTAGTTGCACAGACCCTGGGTAAAGGCGATCTTGAAGATGCCTACCAATGGTCCTGGGATGTTGCCAAGATCAGTGTTGTACTGTTGACTACCCTTGGACTACCCATGTGGATAATGCCTGATCTAGTGTTATCAGCATTTTTACATGACCCTGCAACGCGGGAATTAGCCCATTGGCCATTGCGGGTAATTGGACTGTCGATGCCAATTGAGGCACTAGGATTTGCGTTTATGCATGGCATGTTGGGTGCAGGGGATGCCCGTCGAGTCATGCTGGTAAGTATCGGCATACAATGGTTATTGTTTCTCCCCATAGCCTATCTCGTCGGTCCAATACTTGGCTTCGGCCTTACAGGTGTCTGGATTTGGCAAGGCATTACCCGTGGCATGCAGTCATTACTTTATTTGCAAATGTGGCGCGGACGTAAATGGCAAAAGATTGTTATGTAGTTAATAAGGAAATAAGTTAACTGTCACTTTAATTCCTAAAACAGAAAGACTATCAATATGTTATTGAATGTATTAATTCTATGTATGCTATATTTTGCTTAATATTTATTAATAAGATCCAAGATAAATTGATATTGAAATAAAAATGAGAGAAAGTTGGATGTTGAAGAATGTCTTCGCTATATATTTATCTATCACACTGTTTTAAATAGAAATTAACCTATGTACACTATTTTCATCTATTTAATATTATTAACACCCCTTCCAACTAGCAAATAGTTATGTACTCTTGTACTTACACTAATAACAAAACAGGATTAAATGAAATTTCGAGAAGCGAATTTAGGTGATCTTTCACAGTTACTTGCCATAGAACAAAAAATAATAGAAGCAGAAAGACCTTTTAACTCATCGATCAAATCAGAAAATACGACGTACTATGATATCGAGGGTTTGGTATTAGGTAGTGATTCATATCTAACCGTAGCTGAAGACACTGATATGATTATCGCCACAGGTTACGCTCAAATTCGCCGATCAAAGGCATCTCTAAACCATGATAATCATTCATATCTCGGCTTTATGTATGTATCTCCAGATTTTCGAGGTAGAGAAATAAACAAAGATCTCGTTGAGCAGCTTATTTTTTGGAGCAAAAGTAAAGGAGTTCAAGCTATATACCTGGAGGTATACTCGGAAAATAATTCGGCTATAAAGGCTTATGAGAAAGTAGGCTTTGAACCATGTCTTCTGGAAATGAAACTAATTTAGAGATATTTAGGGTCAGAAAATTATAGTGACAGTTAACTTAATTCGTCTAAGTCTTAATATTATATTTCACTAACATTAGTGAATTAAGTTAACTGTCACTTTATTTATTAAATTGGATTTGAAAAATGAAGAATAAAACCCAAGATAAATTTTCAATTCAAGAGAATTAACCTTCAGATTGGTTTGAACCGTTGTATGCGAATTCAAATACAAATGGTGAGGGTGTTCCTTGGGCTAACATGGAAACCCATCCTTCTTTTGCTGGTTGGTTGAACCAATGTCCACTAATAGGAGGCGGAAAACTAGCGCTGGTTGTGGGCTGTGGCATGGGTGATGATGCTATTGAATTAGAATCTCTTGGCTTTCAGGTGACAGCATTTGAT
>CAUZRI010000238.1:0-3277 GCA_963582285.1 Gammaproteobacteria bacterium
TGCAGCAGACAGCGATGAAGGTGCTGTCTTTATATTTTTGGGAGGGCCAAATGGCTTAAGCTCATCTCCGTCTGTCTCTATTATTGGTCCTTGGCCTGACGCAGAAATTTCATGGAGTGGTCTATACAATTTAGGCGATTTAAATGGAGATGGTTATCAAGATCTAGGGTTTGGAGATGGCGATTTCTCTTTTATCTTTTGGGGAAAAAGCTTTTTTAATGCCACTTATGATCTAGCCTTAGAGAATCCTCCAGTCAATATTACTGTATTTGATAATGAGGATCTCGGCTATGATTTGGTGGACAATGTTACAGGTCTGGGAGATATAGATGGCGATGGATTTCATGATGTTGCCTTTAAACATTCTTACTACGATTCTTCAATTGGTGGTTTCGTTTATCAAATTGTTGTTCTCTATGGTCAACGAACATGGGCAGGTCTTTATGATGAAGACGCTGGCATCGGAGGACTCAATTTTTTAACCATTAACGTCCCAGGAGATAACTTTTATGCCACAGCCATCTTGCCCCTTGGTGATATGGATGGCGATGGAAAAAATGAGTTTGGTATCACCATTACAACCAGTGAAGCCTACAGTAAAAATGATGCCATTCTTATATGGAATGGATCTGAGTTCGCTAATTCTAATGACTTTAGCGTTCCTTTAAAAGAAACCTTTTTTGTTATTACAGAAAATGAATCAGGTGTGATTATAGGCAATCTTGAGGCTCAAAATGGCCTTAATTTAAGTTCATATAGCCTATATATCGAAAGTATTTATGCTGATGGAGAGATAGTCGATAACGATTTCTTTGAGATTTCATCCGCTGGACAAATTAAACTCAAAGATGGTGTCAGTATTGATGCAGACACTTATTCTAGCTTTGAGCTAGAAGTTATTATTGTTGATCAAGCCAATGATCAAATTAGCCGACACTTTGTGCAGGTGAATGTAAACGATGTGAATGAGGTTCCAGGTTTGAGCTTGTCCTCAAGATTTGTGGATGACAGCGCTGCAGCTGGATCAGTTATTGGAACCATCACTGCAAATGATCCTGAGAATGGCGTTGTTACATTAAGCCTATCAGGCGATGATGCTGGTCAATTTGTTATCGACAGTGAGACCAGTGAATTAAAGTTTGCAGATGATGCTTCTATTGATTTGAGCTCTCAAAATTCTTTCTCTGTAACTATTACAGCAACTGATTCGTCGGGTCTTACTGCCACAGAAAATATCACTGTTGAAATCAATCAAGCTCCAACGGCCATAGTCTATGAAGCTGGAATAGTTCAGGAGTCAGCTCGAGGCATAGCATTAGGCCAAATTAAGGTAACAGATCCCAACGACACAGATAGCTTTACTTATTCCATTGCTGGAGATTATGCATTTATGTTTTCTGTAAGTGATGAAGGAGTCTTACAGTTAGCTGAAAACTATTATCTTGACTATGAAGAGCTTGGTGAAAGCATGGTCTTATCAATTACTGCAACTGACGCATCAGGCTTATCTATTGCTCAAGATATTACCATTGAAGTTGCAGATATTGAGTTTGCAACTCCTGCTGTTTCAGAGCTCACACCAAATTTAGTTATTAAGCCGACAGATACTATTATAGATGGAATCCTTGCAGGATTTACGCTAGATCCTGACTGGAACCCGAATACACCGTTGACAGTTACTTACAGCTTTTTGGAAGCTGATACAGAGCATTTGTACCTAGAGGTGCAACAAGATGTTGGAGACTTTGGCCTAGATCCGAGTTCTTATGGTTTTAGGGAATCCACCATAGAGGCACTCAATTATTTAGGGGGAATTCTTGGAATAACTTTTGTTGAAGTTACTGAAACCGATACTGCAGTAGGCGACATTAGATTTATTCTGTTCAATGGTGCTGAAAATGAGACTGGATATGCTGGCGCGGCTTATCCTGGGGACTATGGATATGACCAAATAATTAACAGCTCAGTTATCTTAGATATTTTAATCGATGCCAGTAACAATTTAGACGCAGACGGCAACCCAGATTTTTCAAAAGGTTCATACGGTTACAACACCATTCTTCATGAAATTGGTCACGTATTAGGGCTTGGTCATGGTCACGAAGGTGAGTCTACCCAATATTGGAATTATGGTCCAGAGGGAGATGTGCTCCAAGAGACACTATATTTCGAATCTTTAGACGAATTAGGTTATAAATCCTATGGTTGGCAGGGCTGGACTGTAATGGATTATCGAGAATATGAGGGCCATAGTCATGCTAATTTATCTAGCGAACATCCTGCAGCAACAATTATTAAAATTACAGAGACTGGCGAAAATTTTTATGCGACCACCTTTATGCCTTTGGATATTAGTGCCGCTCTTTATTTGTATGGATGGTGGGATGATGAGGGCATCTACATGCTAAACCCAGTCAATTCAGGTGATGACACTTATGTTCTGGAGGGACCATTTTTTGAAACAATTCATGATACAGGTGGAACCGACACTCTTGATTGGTCTGCTACCAGTGATAATACTCAGGTCAATTTAAATCCATTTTCTTTGAGCTATTTTGGAGAAAATAAGTTAACGATTGAGGATGGTTCTGGTCAAGTTGATAGTGTAGGTTGGTTATTGGGAATTTCAGAGTTTACCTATATTGAGAATGTAAAAGCGGGTTCTGGTAACGATACGATTACTTTAAACAACGTTGCCAATATGGTTCAAGCGGGCGATGGAGATGACATCATTGTTGGAATTGACAGCGGAGATAGCGTCTACGGAGAGGGTGGGGATGATTATTTTTCTGCCTCTTCTTTTGATTTTAGTGTAATAGACGGTGGAGCAGGAACTAATTATTTGAATACGCCTCAACAGTATTTAGATAATGGGTTGCTATCTGCAGACTTTAGAGACATTCCTGCAGGAAAAATTACTAACATCACATTCTTTGATTACCGATCCACAAATGATGAAGGTCAAATATTATTTTCTGAGCAAACATTTAAATCTCTCGGCAAGGATGTAATTGCAATTCTGACTAATCAGTCTTATTCAGCGAGGCAAGCAATTGGGTTAGATGGTGATTTTGCTTATAGTGGATCCACTGATTATTGGGATATTTATACATTAACTTCAGCAGGCGAGTCATATAAAGTCTATGTCATAAAAGGTGAAAGTGTCTACAATATTAATGATTCAGACATCAGTTTCAGTCTTACAAACAATAAAATTCCTGAAATTGCTGGACATGTTGTCGGACATTTGAATTCCTTCGAGGGTGGATGGATTGGC
>CAUZRI010000239.1:0-3272 GCA_963582285.1 Gammaproteobacteria bacterium
ACTGGGTGTCAGAACCTGGGGTTCATTTCTGGGTAAGATGGGTTGGGCCCGCGAAGAAGTCGACAAGGTAATCTGTCACCAGGTAGGTGAAGGCCATCGGGACACTATACTGAGTGAACTAGGGATCTCTGCAGAAAAGGATTTTAGTACCTATAAACACTTGGGTAATATTGGTACTGTTTCTTTACCAATGACCGCAGCTATAGCCGAACAACGAAAATTTCTGAAGCCTGGTGACAGGGTCGGATTTCTGGGTATCGGTAGCGGTCTCAACTGCATGATGCTGGGTTGGGAATGGTAGATTAGTTTCTCGTCACAAGTCGCTTAAAATTACTAAAAATTTGTAATTCTAAGGACACCGCATACTAACCGGAATCTATAATATTGAATATAATCTCCGGAATACAATAAAAACCCCGAGCTTGATTGATGAAACTTCCTGATTATCCCTTTACTTCAAACTACTCAAATATATCCGGTTTCAAGATGCATTACCTGGATGAAGGTCCCACTGATGCTGATCCTGTGGTCATGTTACATGGTAATCCAAGCTGGTCATTTTATTATCGTAAACTAGTAAAGGCCTTGATGAATGATTACCGCTGTATCGTACCGGACCATATTGGCATGGGACTTTCTGACAAACCGCATACTGGTGAATATGATTTTCACTTTACCCAACGGTCAGACGACCTGGCAATCCTGCTGGAGAATCTATCCATCAAAAAGAAAATTACCCTGGTGCTACATGACTGGGGTGGCATGATAGGGATGAACTGGGCCAATCAGTTTCCGGAAGCAATCAGCCGCATTATCATACTCAATACTGGGGCCTTTCATCTGCCTATAGAAAAAAAATTACCCATGTCCATAAAATTAGGACGGATTCCTTTTGTTAACAGCATATTAAATCAGGGCTTTAATGCCTTTTGTCGAGGTGCTATAAAATTCTGTGTGACACGAACACCCATGTCAACTGCTGTGGCTGCAGCATATCTGGCTCCATATAACAATTGGGCCAACCGTTTGGCTGTAAAGAATTTTGTGGAAGATATACCCATTGATGAGAATGACCGGGGTTATGAAACTATCACCAAGGTAGAATTGGGGCTTAAAAATTTCCAGTCGCTACCAATACTGATTTGTTGGGGCATGAAAGACTTCGTTTTTGACAAAACATTTTTAGACGATTGGATAAAACACTTTCCTGATGCAGAAATACATAGGTTTAATGACGCAGGACATTATATTCTAGAAGATGCAGCAGATGAAATTATTTACCTGGTAAATCAGTTCTTAAAGAACAATCCTGTCTAGCCATAAAATGCACAGCGAATGTATTATTAACTCTATGACCTCTGTAACCTCCGTGGCAAAAATTTAATAATGGAAATTACTAATATCGCAACCCACTTGACCCTCATGGCAAAATCACAGCCTGAATCTCTGGCGGTAATTATTCAGCAAAACATTAATACGTATAAAGAATATAACTACCGGACATTAGAAGAATACAGTAATAATATAGCAGCAGGATTATTGCAAAGTGGAATTAAAAAAGGCACGCGTGTAACCGTCATGGTTCAACCAGGATTCGAGTTTTTCGGGATAATCTTTGCACTTTTTAAGATAGGTGCGGTATTAGTTGCCGTAGACCCCGGTCTGGGATTAACGGGACTCAAGCAATGCCTGTCAGAGGCAGAACCTGAGGTATTTATAGGTAATCTCAAGGCCCATATCGCTCGACTACTCTTTAATTGGAGCAAACAAACCATCTATTTAAGGATTACCATCTCCAATCTTACAAAATTATTTCCAGACGTAATACCTTTACAAAAAATAATAGACAGTGCTAATGAAAAATTTGATTCAACTACAATAAGAACAGCAAAAAGTGACATGGCTGCGATCCTGTTTACTAGCGGTAGTACAGGAATACCTAAAGGAGTCGTATACAGCCATTCAAACTTTCTAGCACAGGTCGAAGCACTAAAAAGTCAATATGACATTAAACCTGGTGAAATTGATTTGGCAACCTTTCCATTGTTTGCACTGTATGCACCAGCAATGGGAATGACATCCATTATTCCCGATATGAATTTTACCCGACCAGGAAGCGCATCACCGTTGAAACTAATATCGGCAATTAAAAAATATAAAGCTACTACTATGTTTGGATCTCCTGCACTGATTAATAGGACAGGCCAATGGGGAGTAAAAAATAATATTAAATTACCAACTCTAAAACGTGTCCTTAGTGCGGGCGCACCTGTATCGCCGCAAGTATTGGAAATTTTTACAAATATTCTAATGGATGGTGTTGAGATCTTTACACCCTACGGGGCAACAGAATGCCTCCCTGTGTCATCCATTGGAAGTATAGAGATCCTAACCGAGATCAGATCTGAAACTGAAGCTGGAAAAGGTATCTGTGTTGGCAAGCCGATAAAGGGTTTGTTGGTCTCCATTTTCCCGATTACTAACGAGGCAATACCAAATTGGGATACGACTCAAGTCCTTGGAGACTACCGACCGGGAGAAATTGTGGTCCATGGCCCACAGGTAACTAGTAGATACTACAATCGATCAGATGAAACTAAACAATCAAAAATCTATAGTAAAAATGGCGATATCTATCACCGCATGGGAGATACCGGCTATTTTGATGACAGCGGTAGATTGTGGTTTTGCGGCCGCAAGGTACACTGCATCGTTTATAAAAAAGAAAATTATTTCAGTATCTGTTGTGAAGGTGTATTTAATGTTCATGAAAAAATTTCCCGCACTGCCCTGGTTGGATTAAAACGGAATGGGCAAACTGTTCCTGCTCTTTGTGTCGAGATGGAAGATGAATTTTATGGAGATAATAAAAAACAGATCAAAAGCGAACTCCTTGAATTAGGCAGACGTTATGAACACACACGTGTCATTGAAGACTTTTTTTTTCACCCCAGCTTTCCTGTAGATATCCGTCATAACGCTAAAATTGACAGGGTCAAACTTGGCATCTGGGCCAATGAAAAAATCTCATGAAAGCACTGGTAACTGGAGGAGGTGGATATCTCGGCGGGGCAATCGTTAGAGCGCTGATCAAACGGGGCGATAAGGTTAGTAGCCTGCAACGCAGTGAATATCCTGAGCTAACATCACTAGGCGTTAAGATATTCAAAGGTGATATGACAGATCCTGAAACAGTAATAAAAGCTAGTCAGGGCAATGATGTCATATTTCACGTCGCCGGTATGACTGGGGTTTGGGGAGACTATCAGGAT
>CAUZRI010000240.1:0-3269 GCA_963582285.1 Gammaproteobacteria bacterium
ATCATACTCACAACACATTATATTGAAGAGGCCGAGGAGATGGCCGACAGGATTGGTGTAATTAGCAATGGCAAGATTATCCTGGTAGACGACAAAAATGTTTTAATGCGAAAACTAGGAAAGAAAAAACTTCATCTTCAATTACAAAATCCACTTGAGAAAATTCCTCATGAACTCGGACATTACTCCCTGGAATTATCAGAGGATGGAATTGAATTGATCTATACCTTTGATACTCAGGGAGAAGATACCGGAATCGCCAATCTCCTACGTCAGCTACATGATCACGGAATCGACTTCAAGGATTTACAATCCAGTGAAAGTTCATTAGAAGAAATTTTTGTCAGCCTGGTAAGAAAAAAACCATGAATTACTATGCCATCGCTGCAATTTTTCGATTTGAAATGTCACGCACCAGACGAACAATTATGCAGAGCATTGCCTCTCCGGTTATATCAACATCACTTTATTTTGTCGTGTTTGGGGCAGCAATAGGCTCTCGTATGGGCGAGATAGACGGGATCAGTTATGGGGCATTTATCATACCCGGACTGATAATGCTTTCTATTCTTAATGAAAGTATCTCCAACGCAGCATTCGGAATTTATCTTCCCCGATTCATGGGTACAATTTATGAGGTCCTCTCTGCACCGGTGTCATATGTTGAAATTGTATTGGGTTATGTAGGTGCTGCAGCAACTAAATCTTTGATTCTTGGTTTACTAATATTAGTTACCGCAAGATTATTTGTTGATTATGAAATACAACATCCCTGGTTAATGCTTTTGTTTTTAATACTAACCGCTGTGACATTCAGTTTATTTGGATTTATTGTTGGCATATGGGCAGATGGTTTTGAAAAATTACAAATTGTACCGTTAATGATCGTAACGCCGCTGACATTTTTAGGAGGGAGTTTCTACTCTATTAGTATGTTGCCACCTATCTGGCAAAAAATAACATTACTCAATCCTGTGGTTTATCTTATCAGTGGATTCAGATGGAGTTTTTACGAGGTATCTGATGTTGGTGTTGGTGTAAGTTTAGGGATGATCTCAATATTCTTACTCATTTGTATCTTTCTGGTCAGGTGGATATTTAAAACTGGCTACAGAATTAAACCTTAACAATTATCTATTTTCTTTAACGCCTGGAAGAAGGAAACAACTATGCACTACGCTATTGCCACTACCTGGGGACCAACAGATACGACAAGGGCGTCTCTACCTTTTATCTTTGCGGAATCAGCCATGCAAGCGGGCGACACAGTCATGATCATGTTATTTCATGATGCGGTGACTATTGCAGTTGAGGGTTCACACTCAAATATGATCCCGGTGGGCCCACCCTCGAAATTTGAATCCGTTCTGGCTAACCCCAATGCACAGGTTATGGTCTGCAAGCCTTGTGCAGAAGCCAGAGGCGTTACTGAAGATATGCTGGTGAAAAACTGCAACATGGCTGGAATGAATGATTACTATAAAGAGGTGTCTCGATTAGATTGTAAGGCGGTAACGTTCTAGTACATCAGCTGAGCAATTCAATCTCTAGGTAACTTTAGATTTATAAACTGACTAAATATTCCTACATGCAAAATCTGGGCAATCAAAGTTTGTAAAAGTATAGAAAATAGTAATGAGATAATAATTTAGGTTTTATGCGTTACACATTTCATCGATATTAGCCGAACGACGTTACCTTGCCGCCTGTTGGTAACTCGGGTCGGCATATTTTTCCATTTCTCCAAATGATTTTATTACACCACCTTCTACCAGTAATTCCCCAACCTGGGTAAACCCTGCTCTACTTAGGGTGCCATATCTAACCAGACCATTTTTTACAAACGTCTCGTAGCTTCCTGGCAATGTTTCTGGATCATGACCAATACCCACAGCAATCTCGATAGCCTCAGCACGGTTGACAGGATCCCTTAACCATTCAGATGCACGAATATAGCCGCGGAGATAGGCAATCACCGTATCCTTATTGGCTTCAATCCAGGGACGACGTCCTCCGATGGAGGAGGCTGGAAAATCAGGAAAATGTTCTGATAAATTCGTTAAAATTGGAAATCCATCCAGATTTGCCCTGACACTTGCTGGGGCATTCATGTAGGTAAACTGCGCCACGTTATCCCTGACTTTTTTCATTCTACTGGTAGGCCCACCTGATTCCGGAGAGAGTTGATAGTCACCCGGTTGTAGACCATATTTTTGCAATACTTTTCTATATAAAAGCCAATAACCGGTTTGGAGATTATCCAGGGCAATGGTTTTACCCCTAAGGTCTTCATATGATTTGTATTCCGGTCGCACCATAAGATCATTAGCCGCCCTGGTGATGGTATGAACTACAACATAATCTTTTCCATCCTCAATTTCACGAACGAAATGGTCAGCTGCCTGATGAAAGATGTCCAGTTCACCAGCATCCACCAGATCAAGTTGGTGCTCTGATTCCCCCGAGATTGACGATTGGACGTCCAACCCTTCATCACTGAACATCCCTTTGGCTTCCGCTATCCATAGTGGCCAGTTATTAATGGATGAACTTATGGTTCCAACACGAACGGTTTGTGCTGAGAGCAACGGAGAAAAAATAAAGGACAAAGCAAGGACAAGGCCGACCGCCCTAAGGATTGGAATCATTTCTAAATCTCCAGGTTTGAAATTAAATATATTTAGCCACAGAGTACTCAGAGATCACAGAGGATAAAAATTATATAACATTGATCGTGCTAATCTGATTTTGTTAAACAACACCCGTTTCATAAAGAGCTATAGATCTAATTATTCATTTCTCTGTGGCAATTTTTATTTTAAGTTATTGCCCAGGAGGTGCCGGGGCGTTGGAATCCATATTATCGCGAGAAGTGGAATTGGCGCCCAGTTTTTCGAGTAGGGTCACTGTACTCGGATGATATCCATATAAACCGCGATATCTAATCACTGGGCTGATCCCCGATGCCATACTCCATGGCGTTTCCCCGTAATTATCCACAACATTGACATCAGCACCATTTTCAGCAAGATATTTCACTACGGTTTCTGCACCGGTAAATGCTGCCATGTGCATCGCGGTTCGACCATCATCATTTTTAGCATTAATATTGATACCCATATCAACTATGATCTTTACCGCGCGATAGGATATTGCAATTTCCTCATCTTTCGACTCATTGCCACCACCCTTAAATGCACAGGCACCTGTACATGATGATCTGGCAGCAGCCATAAGGGAGGAAATACCACCCTTGGCAACGATATTTG
>CAUZRI010000241.1:0-3255 GCA_963582285.1 Gammaproteobacteria bacterium
CGACTTCTCGAAAAAAATTGGCACCAGGCCTATGTATTGGCCAACAAATCTAACTCACTGGCACAAACTAACCCGGAATTACAAAGACAAAATTGGAAGATTATTGAGCAGGCAAAAATTGCACAAAATGATAAAGTAGCTGTTGAGTTTGCCAGAAGTAAGATCAAGGAATTATCGAACTCTAACCCCTGATTAGTGATGTAATCGCTTAATAAATTTTGGCATTAAACTCAGCCTCTCAGTACATTTAAATAACTACTTATAACTTACTCACTAATTGATGTTTGTTAGGTATTATTTACCATAACTATCTGACTGATAGATCCAGGCCCGTTCAGGGATATCATCGGACTTCATTCCAGCCTTTAGTTTCAATTGAGTTAAAAAGACATCGGTCGAAGGAATTTTTTCCCATACAGCGGGTAAAAATGTTGCGGTATGATTGCCACGAGAGATTATTAACCCATCGATTGCGGGTCGCAGTTGTGCCAATAGATCCGATTCTGTATCGAAATAGATCTCTTTTTTAGGCGTTAATACCGAAATGCTCAGGTCTATATCATTAAATTCAGTTTTTGATAGCTTACTAAATCTGGGGTCACAAAATGCGGCATTGTAGCCATTTTTTGCACTAGCAATCGCTAATGGATAAACAGCTTCAATATTACCTATACAGCCACGGAGAACGTCATCCAGTGTCAATGTCACAAATAATCCTCTTGGTTCTGTGAAGACTTGAGGGTATTCATTTAGTTCAGGTATTAATGGTTCATGATTGATTAATCCATGCTCGATACTGGAATAGGCAATGTCGAGCAGTAATTTTTGTTGCGTCTCATTTAATTTATTTGATTCATTAAAGCTAAAAGCGCCGTATCCAACAACTTTGTTATGACTGCCTGCAGTATCACCTGAATTTCTTACATCTAAAATGGAAATGTCCAGATTTCTTTGTTTGGCAATTTTAAGTAATCCACTAACAGGTCTACAGCCGCATGCCTGGTGAGGTCCTAATTTTTCATATTGCATAGATTGAATTGCATCTGCTGTTTCGTGGTCAAGCTTCTTCGCGGTTTGATAATCATGGTAATGGCTAAGATCAGAACTAATAACTATTAATGTTTCATCGCCACCCCAGACTGATTCGAGTACTTCGGCTACCTGGTTCTCATTGGCATCACCAACAACTATGGGGAGGAGAGAAAAATCTTCCAGCACATTTTGCAAAAAGGGAAGATGAACTTCCAGGCTATGTTCCTGTGCAAATGCTTCGTTGAATACACTTATTTGAGACAAAGAAGCAATACGATTAGTGAGTTCTTTATCTATCTTAATTTCGCCCAATGGCGTAGCGAAATGTGTGGCATTAGATATAGCCATGCCCTTCAAATGAACACGATGCGCAGGTCCAAGCAGGACAACTCGCTTAATTACTAATTTTACTGGTATCAGGGAAGCATAGGCATTTGCTGCAATGGGTCCGGAATATATATATCCTGCATGTGGTGCTACCAGTGCTTTGGGAGGTAATGTTTTTACAGATGAATTGGCAAGCATATCTGATACCATCTTATTTAATTCGCTTGCATCAGATGGATAAAAATAGCCTGCTACGGCAGGGGGCTTTATCTGCTTTTTGAATTCGGTCAATCGAATTTGTGTATTAATTGTCATATGCAGAAATCTGTTTTAAAACATACAAGAATTATAGCAGTTATAATCGATCAAATAGATGATGAAACAAGAAAAAATTGATTCAGCCTGGCCAACACGATTCTGGCATGTAGAGGATGATGGCAGAGTACAATGTGATATTTGCCCCCGTGCGTGTAAGCTTCATAATGGTCAAAGAGGACTGTGTTTTGTTCGGGCCTGTCAAGATAATGAAATCGTATTGACGACCTATGGCCGCTCAAGTGGATTTTGTATAGATCCTATTGAAAAGAAACCGTTAAATCATTTTTTGCCTGGGACACCAGTTTTATCATTTGGTACGGCCGGTTGTAATCTTTCCTGTAAGTTCTGCCAAAATTGGGACATTAGTAAATCCAGAAAGCTCGATACCCTGGCTGATGCGGCTACACCAGAAAAACTAGCACAGTCTGTTGTTGGTCTTGGCTGTCGATCTATTGCCTTTACTTATAATGATCCCGTGGTTTTTCATGAATATGCAATTGATGTGGCCCAGGCCTGTCATGCATATGGTGTAAAAACTGTTGCCGTAACTGCTGGTTATGTTTGCGCAGAACCAAGACAGGAATTTTATCAATATATGGATGCTACGAATGTTGATCTGAAGGCCTTTACGGAAAAATTTTATTACTATCTAACAGGAGCAAGTTTGCAGCCTGTTTTGGAGACCTTAATATATCTAAAACATGAAACCAATGTTTGGTTCGAGATTACGACATTATTAATACCAGGCGAGAATGACAGCGATAGTGAAATTGAGGCGATGACGCAATGGATATCGGAAAACTTAGGCAATGATGTTCCACTGCATTTTACCGCGTTTCATCCCGACTGGAAAATGTTGGATAAAAAAAATACGCCCTCCAGAACCCTGACCAGAGCTCGTAATATTGCTATAAAAAATGGCTTGAGCTTTGTCTACACAGGTAATGTTCATGACTCAGATGGGGGCACTACATCATGTTCAAATTGTCGGGCACCATTAATTATCAGGGATTGGTATGTATTAAAGGGGTGGAATATTGAAGCGAATGGTCTATGTAAAGAGTGTGGGACGGTATGCCCGGGTTTATTTGAGGAGAAACCCGGTGTATGGGGGGCAAAACGACTACCAGTAAAAATGTCATAACGTATTGAAATTTAAATCTAATTGTTTATTATATCTTGAAATGCGGCTGCTTTCGATGTAGCATGCGCCACCTCTATTGCGGGGTGGAGCAGTCTGGCAGCTCGTCGGGCTCATAACCCGAAGGTCGCAGGTTCAAATCCTGCCCCCGCTACCAGATTTTTTTGTGGCCCCGTCATTCGGGGCTTTTTTGTGCATGATCTTTTTATTCGCATTGATGATAAATTTGGCAGGATCATCTATTAGTGGCTATACTTTGCAGGAGTTTTAGGTAAAGTTTCTGGAAAGTGGGCCGTAGGCCCATTTTTTGTTTTCGACTTATGTATAAACAGAATAAACATTTGCTAGACCTGATTGAACCAGTAGTTTCGTCCATGGGATATGAACTACTAGGAATAGAGCACATAAAACAAGGGCGTTATTCCCTGGTTAGGTTA
>CAUZRI010000242.1:0-3208 GCA_963582285.1 Gammaproteobacteria bacterium
AAGTCAAATGGCTCTGGCGTTTATTATATCCCGTAACTTTCTCACAAGTGTTATTATTAGTGCCTCTAAAACCGAACAGTTAAAAACGGATATTGACAGTATAAACATTGAGTTATCAGAAGAAATTCTGAAAAGAATTGATTCACTACATTTTCAACAACCTAATCCCTGTCCATAACAAGATAGCGGAAATTTAATAGATAAATAACATGGAATTAAATTCACTGACAGCCATCTCTCCCATCGACGGACGTTATGGTAATAAAACAAAAGGCTTACGGGATATTTTCAGCGAATATGCATTAATTCGTTACCGGATAATTATAGAGATTCGCTGGTTACAATGTTTAGCAGAGCTTACCGATATTAAAGAAGTTCCAGAATTAAGCGAAGAAGCTCACACTTTTTTAGAGCTAATAATAACTTCATTCTCTATTACAGATGCCAACCGTGTAAAAGAAATTGAGCAATCAACTAACCATGATGTCAAGGCAGTTGAATATTTCCTGAAAGAAAAATTTTCTAAAAATGAAGAACTCAATAATATTAGTGAATTTCTTCATTTTGCCTGCACCTCTGAGGACATAAATAATCTTTGTCATGGTTTGATGTTACAAGATGCAAAGAATCACTATCTTGAGCCTGTTATTGCGGAGTTGATATCATCTTTGTCGAAAATTGCCAAAGAAAATGCTGCGCAGGCTATGCTGTCCCGCACCCACGGTCAACCCGCCTCGCCTACTACACTAGGCAAGGAGATAGCAATCTTTGTGCATCGTTTACATCGTCAACATCAGGCATTAGTTGTTAGCGAAATTTTTGGCAAAATGAATGGCGCAGTAGGTAATTTTAACGCCCACATGGCCGCTTACCCTGACGTCAATTGGACGAATGTGTCTAAATCTTTTGTTGAATCACTTAAGCTTAGCTGGAGCCCACACACAACACAGATTGAATCTCATGATTACATGGCAGAATATTTTCATGTTATTGTTCGTATCAATACTATTCTCACAGATTTCTGTCGTGATATATGGGGTTATATCTCCATCGGTTATTTCAAACAAAAAACCATTGATGGAGAGGTAGGTTCATCTACCATGCCGCACAAGGTTAATCCCATTGATTTTGAAAACGCCGAAGGCAATCTTGGTATTTCAAACGCGTTACTGTGCCATCTCGCAGAGAAATTATCCATTTCAAGATGGCAACGTGACCTGACTGATTCAACTTCTATCCGCAATATTGGTACTGCATTGGCCCATTCAATTATAGCCTATCAATCCTGTCTGAAAGGCATACAAAAACTTGACGTCAATCCTGAGTCTATACAATCGGACCTGGAAAATAACCAGGAAGTCCTGGCTGAAGCCATTCAGACAGTGATGCGTCGATACGGTATTGAAAAACCTTATGAGAAATTAAAAGAATTAACCCGGGGCCATAGCATTACCCAGGTGGAGCTAGAAAAATTTATTAATACGCTGGACATCCCTCAAACGGAAAAACAACGATTAAAAAAATTAACACCTGATACCTATATTGGAAATGCCATCGAACAGACCAAAAGTATTATCGCAAAAATTAAATAATTTCATTCTAACCTCATACCTCGCATTAGAAACAATGTAGCACTTTAGGACAATTCTTATTATTTTCACACTCTCGTATTGTTTAACCCGTGTTAAATATCTAGGCTTAATCTTCTTTTTTATTGGAATATATAATTATACATGCGGATTATTTATCCATTCTTTTACCTTTATTTGATCCAACTATTATTGCTAAATTTCGCTACGGCACAAACTTCGTCTGAAGATGATGCCAATAAGGAAGTTCGCGTGATACGAACTGAATCTGTCCCTATCATAGACGGCAAACTGGATGACGCGATATGGGGAAATGCCGAGGTTATCACTGATTTTCATCAAACTCGACCCGGCAATGGTGCCGAACCTTCTGACCGTACCGAGGTTTATGTTCTATATGATGATGATGCCATCTATATCGGTGCCCGTATGTATGATAGTGAACCTGACCGAATTTCAGCACCAACAGTGCGGCACGGCCAGGGATTGGGGCGTGATGATCGTATTGTTGTTATTCTCGATCCCTTCCATACCGGCCGAGGTGCTTACCGATTTGAAACCAATGCCAATGGAATACGTCATGAGGCCATTTACGACAGTGTCAGTTCATTTGAAAGTGCATGGACAGTAATTTATGAATCTGCTGCTGCACTGTTTGATGAAGGTTGGGAGATGGAGATGGCCATACCGTTCAAGTCATTGTCATTTGATCCAAACATAGATACCTGGGGATTTAATTTTGGACGAGGAATCCGCCGTCGCGGCGAAGAGATTGCATGGGTTTCCCGTAACCGTAGTTACAACGCCAGCATACTCGGAACGGCAACCGGCCTAGAAGGGATGGATCAGGGTATGGGACTGGACATCGTACCATCAGTCACTGTCAATCGACAAAAAATCTATGGCCCTCCTTCAACTGATTACAACTTTGAACCTTCACTGGATATATTTTATAAAGTCACACCATCGCTCAACGCGTCGTTAACCTTAAATACTGATTTCTCTGCAGCGGAAGTTGATGATCGCCAGGTAAATCTTTCGCGATTCAGTCTATTCTTTCCAGAGAAGCGGGATTTTTTTCTGAACGATTCTGATCTATTCGCTTTCGGACGAATTGGTGATATTGGTAACGAAGCTACATCTCGATCGAGTGATAATAATGCCCGTCCTTTCTTTTCGAGACGTTTGGGCCTTAGCCGATCAGGCCAACCCGTCAATCTAAAATATGGTGGCAAACTCAGTGGCAGAATAGGACGTTGGAGTGTAGGAATGCTAGCGATGCGTCAGGATGGGTTTCAAACCGTGAACGCCGATAATGTCCTGGTTGGACGGGTCTCCGCCAATGTGCTGGATGAATCAAGTTTGGGTATGATTTTTACCGCCGGAGATCCAAATTCCAACAATGATAACAAACTCGGTGGTATTGATTTTCGTTACTTAAATACACGACTACCTGGAGGCAAAGTCCTGGAGGCCGATGCATGGTACCAACAATCAGATACCCAGGGTCTGAATGGTAATGATGCCTCATATGGTGTGGGAATCAGCATGCCAAATAACTCTGGTTGGCGTGGCGGGCTTCATTACAAACAGATACAAATAAATTTTAACCCAGCACT
>CAUZRI010000243.1:0-3194 GCA_963582285.1 Gammaproteobacteria bacterium
ACTCCGAAAATTACCCCGGCAGACATGAATGCTGATATGCAGGTCATCATGATTATGCTTAATTGATTCATTAATTAGGGCAGCATAAGTGTGAGGCAAACGTGTTAGGTCTTCGCCCCGCTGCTTTGCCTCTTCACACATTTTTGGGTCGCAAAGGTATGCCAGGTTGGTATCATCCAATTGGATATGACGGCAACCAGCAGCATACAGCGATTCAATTTCATGTTGAAAACATGTTGCCATATCTGCATAAAATTCCTCTAGATCTGGGTAGGCTGTTTTCGAAATAGCCGCACGACCGCCACGAAAATGCGTCATGGTTGGGGACGGAATGGATATTTTTGAATTTTGGACATTGCACGACTTCAGGAAAGTAAAATCCTCAGCAAAAATCGGACTACCATGAACTATTTTGTCAGTTACAGAAATGCTTGGCGGCGTGAAACCCACTTTGTCCGCCGCATCTGAGCTGGCAGCAATATTGCCACTGACCGTGATACCGTCAATTTTTTCCAGAAAATCCAGGTGAAAATAGGAGCGACGTAATTCACCGTCCGTAATGCACTGCAGTCCCAACGACTCCTGTTTACTAACCACTTTTCTGATGGCGCGGTCTTCGACTGCGCGCAATTCTGCTGCACCTATTTCATGACTGGCAAATTGTTTCCTGGCATGAAGCAGGTATGACGGACGCAACAGGCTACCCACCTGTTCTGCTCGGCATGGAGGTTCGTTGTGAGCTGTTTTCGGAATAGTTTTACTGCTTGTCTGCATATCTAATTGCTCCTACTGACTTTTAAAATGGATGGAACCGGTAAAATCAATATGGCATCGGGAGAGTACTGTAACGAATTTAATTAATGAAAAATAATGATATATTTTTATATATTAATGAATTATATTCATCAGTATGATTAAACGTGTTCACCTGGAAATTGTCAGAGAGGTTCAGCGCACCGGGAGCCTGATAAAAGCCGTGGAAAAACTTTGCTTGACCCAGTCAGCTCTCAGCCACAGTATCAGTAAGTTGGAATTGAAATTGGGGACCGATATCTGGCTTCGGGATGGCCGCAATGTTCGATTGACCCCTGCGGGCGAATTGCTACATGATCTTGCCTGCCGAATCCTCCCTGACCTGGAACACTGTGAGCATATGCTGGAGGAAACGGTTGGGGGTAAGCGGGGAATACTGCGCATTGGTATGGAATGTCACCCCTGCTACCGCTGGTTACAGTCGGTGATCACCCCTTTCCTGCAAACATGGGAAACGGTCGATATCGATATCAAACAACAATTTCAGTTTGATGGGCTGACAGCCTTATGCAATGCTGATCTGGATTTATTAGTCACACCCGATCCGGTACCGACTCCTCGTATCGACTTTCTACCTGTCTTCGACTATGAACTGGTACTTGTGCTAGCAGATGATCATCCGCACGCTACCCGTGCTTTTATTAAGCCAGAAGACCTGATGGACGAAATCCTTTTTACCTATCCAGTGTCGATGAATCGGCTCGATATTTACAATTATTTCCTCAACCCGGCTGCTGTTCTTCCACGCGAACAAAAAACGCTGGAATCCACAGAAATTATGTTGCAGATGGTCGCAGCGGGTCGTGGTGTTTCGGCATTACCGCGTTGGCTGGTCACGCAATATCCAGAGCATCGAGGATTAATTTTGAAGCCCTTGGGGAAAAAGGGCGTCTTTAAGAAAATTTACCTGGGCATCCATGAAAACAAGCTGGATATACAATATATCCAGGAATTCATTAGTATGGCCAGAGAAAACTCACCTCCCTTGTCTATGGCCTGAGAGGCCCTGAAGAATTGAAATTATTGGTTACAGGGTTAACCTGGTGGTGATTCAATACGGAGGATGTGTCTATTAATATATCCTCTATAATACTCACGATGTATGCTTGATCTGGAAAAATCGGAAAGAAGTCCATTGTATATTCCTCACGTACCTGAGTAGGGTGCAAGCTAGAATATTGATCCTGTAATTTTTCAAATTGGATGTCCGCTTCTGGCCGAAAGCTGACTTTCAGAGTATTTTTGGAATTAGTATTATAAAAATGAATGCGATAATAGTTTTATTGGTCATTAGCAGGAGGTTAGTTATGTTTTTTAATATTACTCAACTTTCACCAAAAAAGAATTTGGTTTCTATTATCATACTTTTTTTATTACCGGCATTATCTACTTTTTCTGCCGAATTATCCTTAGTAGAAGCTTTGGAGCAAGAAGTAGAGATAGAAGAAATCTCTATCCCTGGTCGAAGAACGATGTCTAATGTGAATCGTTTAATAGAACGCGCTGAGGATGTTCAATTCGATTTGTTTAATGATTTAGTTGAAGATAAAGAATTTCAGATACTGTGTCAGAAAATAACACAGACAGGTACATTTGTAAGTGAGCGAGATTGTGAGCCCAGATTTATGAAAACGGCTAGAAAAGAAGATGGGCTAGCTAGCAAGGCGGGAAATAGAATAACACTTACAGGATCCAGGTATAGTAATGCTCCTGCTGTCTATGTAGTCTATAATAAATCAAATCGAGCATTAAATAATCAAGAAACGAATAAATTCGAACAACTAGATCAATTTATGATTGAACTTGGTTCTGAAAATGAAGCGTTGGGCAACGCCATTCTTGAAGCTCATCGTCTGAGAGCCGTACTAAAAGAAATAACGAGAGAGCGGTTTTGGAAGAATCGCTCCAGGGAATAATATTGGTTTTTTTAACGTGCGATTATTTGAAAATTGAATTAATAATGCTACAAGCAATAGGCTGTAATGAGCTTCGTCGATGACAATTAAATTTCCCATTTTCCAGAACGAAGAATTAATGATGGCCAAGTTTTTAGGCCATATCTCTGATGGAAAATCTGATGTTAATAATTTTTTTGAAAATATTAAAACTGTGTGAAAATAAAGGTATGCTTTAGGTCTAATGCAAGCCTCCAAGCGAGTAAGACTCTATGCAAGTTATAAAAAGTATTAAATTTACAAAAGTAAAAGTGTGTTATCTATTCAGTGGCTTATTGCTCATTGCCGCTGCCAATTTAATTACCCTTGGTGTCTATGCTGCAGACCAGCCGGTATTTGAAGCGCTTCCCGACTGGAGTGGCACTTGGTCGCGCCGTGGTGGCACTGTATTTGATAGTGGCACCTGGACGGTAAATGGTGTGCCAA
>CAUZRI010000244.1:0-3121 GCA_963582285.1 Gammaproteobacteria bacterium
ATACGAAAAAATGATTTGTATATTGATTCGCCATATAACACTTATGTATATAGTGGTCTGCCACCAACGCCAATTGCATCTCCGGGCAGGGCAGCTATACGTGCAGCATTGCAACCCGCAGAGGGAGAGGAACTTTATTTTGTCGCAAGGGGCGATGGGACGCATCAATTTTCAAAAACTTTAGAAGAACATAACTCGGCAGTTAGGGCATATCAACTTAACCGTAGTCAGGGTCAGCCCTAGTGAAAGCAGGATTGTTTATTACACTTGAAGGCATTGAGGGAGTTGGTAAATCTACGCAATTGAAGTTTATCTCCAGTGAAATAGAACTGAAAGGGTTTCGGACACTTATTACCCGTGAGCCTGGTGGTACAAAACTGGGAGAAGCAGTACGAAAAATTTTACTAAACAGTGCTGATTTATCAATATTACCTGATACAGAATTACTGCTAATGTTTGCTGCCCGTTCCCAACATATCGAGGAGGTCATTAAACCTGCCCTTACGAAGGGTACTATCGTTATTTGCGATAGATTTACTGATGCTTCATATGCCTATCAGGGTGGTGGCAGAGGATTATCTTTAGAATCCATAAAAATCCTGGAACAGTGGGTGCAAAAAAAGTTAACACCGGATGTAACATTTTTATTTGATGCCACTATCAGAACAGGCATGAAAAGGGTTGCTAATCGAGGAGCTTCTGACAGGTTTGAATCTGAAGAATTGAGTTTTTTTAATCGTGTCAGGCAGAACTATCTGGATAGGGCTAAGTATGAACCTGATAGAATTAAACTAATTGATGCTGAGCAGGATATAACAGGCGTACAAAGACAAATATTAACGATACTGAATGCAATATGAGTAAATTCGAAGTATACCCGTGGCAACAGATTCAGTGGAGAAAGTTAATAGATACTTTTCATGCTGATAGGCTTGCCCATGCGCTATTATTGACGGGTCCAGAGGGTATTGGAATCGATAAATTTGCAAATAGTTTGTCAGCTTATTTGCTTTGTCGTGATAAGAAAGAAAATCATGCCTGCGGCCTTTGTAAATCCTGTGTGTTATTGATGGCTAATAACCATCCAGACTTTTTTATGATTGAACCGGAAGAAACAGGCAAGCAAATCAAAGTTGATAATATTCGTGCTTTGATTAATTTTATCCATCTTTCTAGTCAATACTCCTCAAGCAAAATTGTTGTAATAAATCCAGCTGAGGCAATGAATCGAAATGCTGCTAATTCCTTATTGAAGACCCTTGAAGAACCACCAGATGGTGTCATATTTTTGATGGTATCCTCTCAACCTGCCAGATTACCTGTGACAATACGAAGTCGTTGTCAACGTGTTAACTTTTCTAAGGCTACCGACGAAGTCGGTATTAACTGGTTAAAAGAAGCTGCGCAACTTGATACTAATAATGCTTTAGAGCTATTTGCATCATGCCAGGGTAGGCCATTAGAGGCACTGCGATTAATTAAATCGAAAACTACGGTTAGTCGAAATATTGTGTTGTCTGACCTGCAAATGCTTACGCAAACCACGTCAGACACAATTGGTATCGCTAAAAAGTGGCATGATTTTGGTGCATTGGAAGTTTTTGCCTGGTTATTAGAATTTATTTCCCGGATGACCCGGTCAAAGATAAGTGGTGTTGACGATACTTCAAATATTGGTCGAGATTTGCAACATATAGCAAATCAACTAAACTTATTCCAACTCGTGAATTGTTACGATTTAGCGATACAGCATTATCGGTCGGTGACAGGGCCATTTAACCTTAATCGTATGGGTTTATTAGAAGATTTTATTATATACTGGCGGTCACAGAAATATTTGCAGGAGGATAAACAGTGAGTGCAGCAGGGGGACGAGATCCAAGACAAGGAATATTATCCCTTACTATCAGAGATAAAAGTGCGCTATATGCTTCATATATGGCCTTTATCAAGAATGGTGGGCTATTTATACCGACTGCCAAGCCATACAAAACAAACTTGGCGATGAGGTGTTTATGTTGCTGACGCTTATGGATAGTAAGGAAAAGCTTCCCGTCGCAGGCAGGGTAGTCTGGATTACACCTAAAGGGGCCCAAAGTAATAAAACTGCAGGTATTGGTGTTCAGTTCAGTGAACTGGATAAAGGTGCTACCCGACTCAAAATTGAAAATCAACTTGCAGGTGCGTTGTCCTCAGATCGACCTACGCAAACGATGTAATAACACAATATACGTCGCTAACTCAGCGACAGACCTAGACCTCATTTATTTATTAACCCGATAGCCGCTTTTCTTTATTTGCAGGACCGACTTCATGTCTATTTCACTCATCGATTCCCATTGTCACATCCCTATGATAGATCTTGAGGGGGGAGTAGCGCAGATACTTGATAACGCTACACAAAATAATGTTAATACTATGCTATGTGTTTGCGTTGAGCTTGATGATTTTCCAGCAATTTTAGAGCTTTCCATGCGTTATGATTCAATATATGCCACAGTAGGTGTTCATCCTAATACCGAACTTAACAGTGAAATTACAATATCTGAGTTAACAACTATCGCGCAAAATCCTCGTGTTATCGCTATAGGGGAAACTGGATTGGACTATTTTAGAAGTAAAGGTGATCTTAACTGGCAGCGAGAGCGATTTAGAACTCATATTAGTGCAGCAAAAGAGGTTAACAAACCTATAATAGTTCACTGTCGAGAAGCCAAGGAGAATGTCTTACAAATCCTAAAAGAAGAAAAGGCGGATGAAGTAGGTGGGGTGATGCATTGCTTTGTAGAAGATATAGAAACGGCAAAAAAGGCCATAGATCTTAATTTTTACATTTCATTCTCTGGCATCGTCACCTTTAAAAATGCGCTGGAAATTAAAGATGTAGCAAAACAGATCCCGGATCCATGGCTACTCATCGAAACCGATTCACCCTATCTTGCTCCAGCACCATTTCGGGGAAGACAAAACCAACCGTCCTATGTACGCCACGTTGCAGAACACATCGCGGAACTGAGGGAAGTCACCCTGGAACACGTGGCGGAAGTCACATCGGCAAATTTTAATCGATTATTTATTGATAGATAATAAACAATATAATCAAATAGATAAAGATAATACT
>CAUZRI010000245.1:0-3093 GCA_963582285.1 Gammaproteobacteria bacterium
CCTCCACTATTTTGATAAATCGGAATAAGTACTGATGTTACTATCAGCCGTAATTGCTGTAACACTATTGATTGCCATGTATTGGATTCGATATTTATTTATGGAACCCGGAACTGACGGACGCTCAATTTCAGTTTTTTTATTTGTATTATTTATAGTCGCGTTGTCAATAATTGCATACATAGAGCGCATGGATCGCTCAACAATGTTGGATGATGTTCCTGTAGTGGTGGCACTAACAACCGACCTGTCATTAAGTATGGGTGCAACGCCCGATCCCCGTGAGCACGGTGTAATCGGGACACGTCTTGAACGTGCGCAACAAACGTTGCTGCCTATATTAAATGCATTGGAATCATCAGGTGCAACTGTAATGATGGGCATAACAGGGTTTACTGCAAAGTCAGAAATGATTATGGGATGGGATAGTAATATCCCCCAGATACGGGAAGTTATCGAATACTCGATGGCACCTGGTTTGCTAACTCAGCCTGGATCTGATCTTGGTGTCGCATTGCAAGGTGTCATACCCTTGTTTGAAAATCTACCTGAAGAATACCAGAATCAGGAAACCAAAAAATTTCTGATTGTAGTGTCAGATGGCGAACAGACTCTTGATAGAGGGGAAATCGAAACAGCACTGGCTGAACTTCGTGCGAATGAAGTTAGTGTAATCGCATTACAGGTTGGATTGTTGGACATTCCTGAGGGTATACCTGTATATGACGAGGCCGGAACGTTTTTTGGATTTCAGGATATTAGTGGGCAGGTCTATACAGTTCCCGATACAGAAATCATGACTATGATAGTCGGTTCTGATCCTGCCACAGGTCTTTATGTCCGAGGTGAAGACCCTGATGCTGTTCTGGAGATAAGTAATTTTTTAGGTATTCGCATGTCTGCTCTATCCACATCCGGTCCCTTGTATACGGCAGTGGTATCACTGTTATGGGGACTTAGTTTTGCTGTCCTGTTATGGTTTGTCTGAACGATTAAGACATACACAAATTGTTTTTTATTATTTTCTTGACCGTCATCCCAATTAACAAAACACAGAAAGACTCGCGAATCTTAAGAGAGAGTTATGATGGAGGGGTGCTTACAGATTCTGGCTGATCGGTTTTTTTCTACGAAAAATACCGATTAATAGAACACATAACACAAGCCCGATAATGGCATAAATTATGTTGGTATTTTGATCAGATGTATCGACTGCTGGCGCAGGCTGTTGTTCCGATATTATTTGTTGCCCCGGTCCCGGAATAGTAATAAAAATCGATCTATATAAGCTCATTTTTTCCCGGTATGCCGTCACCAGGTTATACATATGACCAGATAAGCCGCCTGAATAAATTTCCTTGATGAATTCATCCTGGCTTTCCAGGGTGTCCATATGTTTTAGCAGGGCGTATACGATTTCTACACCCTGATTGCCGGCAACCGAGCGACCTGCTAAAGGATTATCAAATAGAATTTCTGGTGACTGAAGATTTATACCATTCGCTGCAAAGTAATCCAGATTCATATTCGCTTCTTCTTTCTGATGTATTAAATCATTACGAAGCAAGGTAATTTTCCTGTCAGGCCAGGATTCGGGTTTATAGCTTTTTCTGAAAATACTTGTCAGGAACAATTGGATCTGTAACAGGCTGCTTTCAATAGATTCATTAGTGCGGTCGATCATTACTTCATTAAGGTTTGTGTATTCGTGGGCATTGATCTCAAAACTTATGATGAGGCAGAAAATTAATGCAATGATACTATATCGATTGCAGGTCAGGTTTCTGTTTTTCATTATTTTCTCCACAAAATTCGAGATACAATATTTCATGCATAGTGTCCAATGGCGTCTGCGTCAAGATTTATATACATAGCATACAATATAAATCATGTCTGGCGTACATGAACTATATTTCAGATCTATATATTAGCAAGCATGCGTCTTTTGCTCGACATATGACACAGCATTACTTTATGCTTCAGACAAATTATAATTATCGTTTAGCAAATATTTCTGGAGGACTTGAATGACCGCACCTGTATTAAAGACTGTAACCCGGACACAGGGGAATAATAGTGCACTTAAGGATGGAACAGTTAAACCTGAAGGGTTCGATCTTGATTTTGAAGAAGTGCCGGTGCTTGTGCATGCATTTCGTAGGATGGTTAGGGGGCTGGAATTTGATGTTTGTGAGATGGCACTGACAACCTATCTCTGTGCCAAGGAACACGGCGTTAAGTTTACGGGTATCCCGATATTTCTGGTGCGAGCATTCCATCATGGGGCGATATTGCATAATATTAATCGCCCTATAAATGATCCTCGGGAACTGGAAGGAAAACGAGTAGGTGTTAATCGGGGTTATACGGTGACCACAGGCGTCTGGGCGCGTTCCGTATTGCAGAGCGAATATGGTGTGGACCTGAATAAAGTGACATGGGTGTTGTCGGGCGATGAGCATGTACAGGCATATCAACCTCCGTCAAATGTAGTCCCTATTGAAGAAGGTAAGGACATCGAACAAATGTTACTTGATGGAGAGCTCTGCGCTGCAATAAACATCAAGGCCAAACACCCTGATATTCAACCACTAATCTCCAATCCTGACGATAAAGGTATCGCTGCGTTCAAAGCAAACGGTCATTACCCTATAAATCATCTGGTGGTTATACGCGATGAGATACTGGAAAAATATCCTGATGTAGCTGGTTCTATTTTTAATGCATTTGCAGAATCAAAACGGATTTATCTTGAACGTTTGCTTAACGGTAAAATTGAAAAACCAACTGAAATGGATGAGCTGTATATCAAAATAAATGAAATGGTCGGGGAGCCGCTTCCCTACGGTATACCGCCCAATTTAGAAATGCTGGAAAACCTGTTTTCAACCGCGGCCTCACAACAAATCCTTAAAAAACCGGTGGAATTAAATAAGGTGTTTGTACCGTCGACTCTCGATTTAATAGCTTGACGACGAAATACCAGTGACTGAATAATTTTAGCCACGAGCCACGAGCCACGCTACTGAAAAGAGACCTGATCCAGAAAATTCAATAATCTATCCGGAACATTCTCTTCGTTCTGATCGCCTG
>CAUZRI010000246.1:0-3066 GCA_963582285.1 Gammaproteobacteria bacterium
AGGAGCAGACAATGGATTTTCGTGCTGTCATAACATCTATATTGGTGAGCGCAAGTGTTCTGGTGTCCAGTTTAGCATTTGCTGCAACAGATTCAGCGGGTGACGTTGTTAAAAATACTACGAATCATGTTATCGAGAGATTAAATCTGGAACGAGACCAATTAGATGCATATCCAGATCGGATCTATGGATTAATAAATAAACTGGTAATTCCACACTTTGATTTCACAAATATGTCTAAACTGGTATTAGGTCGCACCTGGAACAGTGCAACAGATAGTCAGCGTGCAGCATTTCAGGAACAGTTTAAGACCTTATTGGTGAGAACATACGCTATGGCATTGAAAGAATATTCTGATAATAAAATTGAATTTTATCCTGAAGAATCAAAACCTGGATCGAGGATTGTTTTGGTCCGAACAGAAGTTTTGGATGCGATCAACCAAAGCTCGATTCCAATCCATTATCGAATGTTCAATACGAATGATGTCTGGAAAGTTGTAGATGTTACGTTTGGTGGTGTAAGCCTTGTTTCTACGTACCGTGGATCGTTTGCATCTGAAATTCGTAAGAGTGGGCTGGATTCGCTGGTTTCTAAACTGGCTGAACGAAATGTAAAAAATGGTATAGATCAATAACAGTGTCGTACCAATTTTGTCATTATATTAACTCACCTGATTATCCATTAAACTATAATTGAACATACCCTGTATTTAAGCAGAGGTTGTGACATTGTATGCAATTATAATAGTACAATGGATTACATATTCATCTGTTAGGAGAAATCAACGTTATGGGAATTGACGAAATTAGGTCATGTATTGAAGATGGCATGCCGGGAGCTGATGTATTGGTTGATGGTGATGGGACACATTTTTCTGCAATAGTTGTTAGCACAGAATTTGCGGGAAAATCCATGGTGCAGCAACATCAGATAGTTTATAAAACACTTGGAAATAAGGTAGGTAATGAAATTCATGCTTTGGCAATAAAAACATTTACACCTGATGATTGGAAAAAAGAAAATGACCTCAGGGTAGTTTAGAACACGTTTTAATTAAATGGATAAACTTAAAATAACAGGCGGGAATCCACTTCGAGGCGAGGTTTCTATATCTGGCGCCAAGAATGCAGCGTTGCCGATACTGGCTGCTACATTATTGACAGATGAAACCATGACCATTAGTAATGTCCCACACTTGCACGATATAACTACAACTATGGAGTTGCTGGGTCGTATGGGTTCCGACCTCATGATAGATGAGCGATTGAATATTGAGGTTACAAATAACAACATTACTGAATTCTTTGCTCCATACGAACTAGTAAAAACTATGAGAGCTTCAATACTGGTGCTCGGACCATTACTCGCAAAATATGGTAGAGCAGATGTCTCACTACCTGGTGGGTGTGCTATTGGTTCACGTCCTGTAAACATTCATATTGCAGGTTTAGCTGCAATGGGTGCTGATATTAATGTTGAGAAAGGATATATAAAGGCCCGCGCTAAACGATTAAAAGGTGTACACCTGATGCTTGAAATGGTTACTGTAACTGGAACCGAAAATTTAATGATGGCTGCAGTGTTGGCTGATGGAAAGACAATACTTGAAAATGCTGCCCGTGAACCGGAAGTTATCGATCTGGCAGAATGTCTTATAAGCATGGGAGCAAATATCGAAGGAGCAGGGACCGATACTATAATAATTCATGGGGTAGAGTCATTGCATGGAGCTCATCATAAAATATTACCAGACAGAATTGAAACAGGAACATTTCTCGTCGCAGCAGCAATGACCGGAGGTAGTATTAAATTAAAAAATACGCGCCCGGAATTATTGGATGCAGTGCTGTCAAAGCTCCGAAGTGCCGGTGCGGAGTTGATACTGGGTGATAGTACTATTGATATAAGCATGAAAAATGACAGACCAAGAGCGGTAGATATTCATACATCACCATTCCCAGGATTTCCTACGGATATGCAGGCACAATTTACAGCCTTAAACTGTATAGCCAAGGGAAACGCGATAATAACCGAGAATGTTTTTGAAAATCGATTTATGCATGTTCAGGAATTGCAACGTATGGGTGCAAATATAAAGCTCGAAGGAAATACGGCGATTTGCAACGGTGTTAAAAAATTGACTGGGGCTCCGGTTATGGCCACTGATTTGAGGGCATCAGCCAGTTTGGTACTTGCTGGGTTGGTAGCTGATGGAGAAACAATTGTTGATCGTATTTATCATATTGACCGTGGATATGAAATGATAGAGGAAAAATTTCACCAGTTAGGTGCACAAATTAAAAGAGCGCCTGCTTAAATTATTATCAAGTAATACGCGATTGATTCAAATAAAAATTATTATGTATTAAATAGAGAACTGCTGTGACTGATAAACTTACAATTGCCGTTTCCAAAGGCAGAATATTTACTGAATCTTTACCATTATTGGAAAAAGCTGGCATTATTCCAAAAGATGATCCCTTGACTTCTCGTAAATTAATTCTTGAAACAAATGATGCGAATATAAATCTGATTATAATTCGTGCAGCAGACGTCCCTACATTTGTTGAATACGGTGCTGCTGACTTTGGCATTGCAGGCAAGGATGTATTGCTTGAGCATGAAGGTAATGAATTATATGAACCATTGGATCTGAGCATAGCACAATGTAGGTTAATGCTAGCAGAACCAGAGAAGATAAGAACCAGTAATCGTCGATTACGTATAGCTACAAAATATATAAAAACTACCCAAAATTATTTTACTAATCTTGGGATTCAGGTGGAAATTATTAAACTCTATGGTTCAATGGAACTTGCGCCAGTTATGGGGCTTTCCGATAAAATAGTTGATCTGGTTGATACTGGCAATACGCTAAAGGCGAATGGCCTGGTGCCAGTGGAAACAATTTGTGAGATCAGTTCAAGACTGATTGTTAATAAAGCGGCTATGAAAATGAAACGGGAAACTGTTAAAAAATTGATTCAAACATTTACAGATGTGATAAAGATCAATGCCTGATGTTAGAAGAATAAAGGAGCAGGATTCAGACTTTTTGTCCA
>CAUZRI010000247.1:0-3051 GCA_963582285.1 Gammaproteobacteria bacterium
ATGGATAATTTTTCTAATTCCAAAGACCAGTTTTCTGCATTTCGTTTTTGTAGATCATCATTTAACCGTACTTGTATTTGCTGAGGTTGTTCATCAGACCGTTCTAACGCAAGCAATAATGGACCGGGCAATTGTGATCTGAACGTTCCCGTTATGGCTGCCCCGCCTCCATCTCCAGGGAAACGAAGTAAAAAGGGATCTTCTGTTACATCTACTATCCAGGTGCTTGGCGCAGGATCATTTATACAAAGATAATCTGGTAATAAAATTTCAACACGCCATCCTCGATTTTTAAATTTATTTAATAGACCTTCTAGATAATTTTTTGAGATTACTGCGACAGGAATATCTGTAAGGCTTTTGCTTTTTGTTAATGGGACAAAATGGTAATCCTCCGGAGCATGAAGTAATTTGTCTTCCAAGGCATACGCCAGAGAATCAAAAAAACGGCGTCGATTTCGTGCAGGGGCTTTAACCTTATGTATGCGTACATGCTCACCTGGAATGCACACCACCAGACTTGACCCTTCCGGCGCGGGTATGTCTGATATTTCGGCACAACTGCCTTCCTGCGTCGGCACAGATACACCTGCGTGTCTCTCAGACCAATCAACCTTCGTTGCTCGACAGTAAATCCACCAATAGTTACCGTTAATCATGTCATAATCACCGTTGCAGTCTTATGATTACTATCATTGAAATGTGCATCAAAAAAATGTTCTGGATTGGTGAAGGATAATTGCATTTCCTCTGCGTCGTTGATAAAGGGTAACCATTCGATGTTCCACGTTGTCGAAACTCATTTGTGTATGCGCCTTGAAGTATGCTGTAGTAACATCCAAACCTGTAATTTTTTCAATGTTTAATCCCTTTGGGATCTGACTGGTAAATTCCTCGATGCTTGCATAGGGGCTTACCTGTGCTTGTTCAACCCATTTCTCCGTCTCATTTATGAGTTCGCCGGGCATTTCCCGATTGTATAGCATTGCTGCCAGGACCTCTGGGCTGGCAGTATTTACATTAACTGTTGTAAATTCAGGTAATACAGTAATATAAGGTTGCAAACGGTTCCACACCATCTGATCAATACCCTTAACCAGTAGTAATTCCTGTTCATCAATAAATGGTCGATTTGCTGCAAAATAAGGTCGTTCCAAATTCAGGTAATAGAGATCTTCTGCGCCCTGATAACCGCCGGGGTTCCCGTCAGCATCTATCCAATCTGCAACCGCCTGGGCAATTCCGGGATCCAGTTCCAATTGTTGTAGCAAATTTTCAAATTGCTGTAATGCCAATGGATTTAGCTTACCTTTATCATCTACAAGATTATTCAGATTAATACGCGACTGCATATCTTCAATCCAACCATACATTTCACCCCAGGCAATTGGTATAGGTATCATGGGTTGTGCCCAATCATCCGTGCTAGCATCGTAGTTATTTTTATCCTCTTCCAGAATAGAACCAACCCAGATCTGTGCAGCGCGCGTGGCTTGAGCTGCCTGCGCTAAGGCGCCACTATTTTCCACTTGTTGTATCCAGATCTCATTTAACAGGCTCAATCGAGTAACAATGGCTGTTAGCATTGCAACTATCAGTAATACGGTGATCAAGGCAACACCTGTCTGATGACAGGCACGTCTAGCGCAGAGGGCCAACATAAAATACTCTCTTGTATGTAGTGTTATTTGTTAGCGATATTGACAGTTCAACTGCGCGTGGCACGGTTGCAGCCTCTTCACCGGTAAAACGCAATGGCCATGTGTCTACCCAGCGGCGGGTTTCATGAAGATATCTAACACTGACATCTTTTATATCAGTTAATAATTTTGATTCTTCCCCCGGTTCATTTTCTGGCAGGTTCAAGCCGCGCCAACTGACTCTATACAATACTCCGTCACGTAAGCGGTATGCCAGACGTAAATACGGACCTACTTTCGTTGCATGAAATGATTGATATCCCCCACGAGTAAATTTAATAAACTTACCTGATGACCCTGAGTTATTATCACTATATCCTCGGAATGCAAGCGCATCAGTCACGGGGGTTCTTGGGGCGATATTTCTGACCTGGTCCAGATCTTGTTCAATCAAGTTGACCACGGCATCCAAACTTTTCCACAAAGTCTGCTGTTCTTGTAATTGTTGCTGTACAGCTAGCCCCTGATGCAAGCCACCATAACCGGCAGCGGCAATAATAGTGAACACGACCATGGCGATTAAAATTTCAAGCAAGGTCATGCCACTTTCTAGACTACAGGAGTTTAAATATGTTTTAGCCTTCATTAAAATAACAGCCTTTCATAGGGTATAGGCGGTTGAGTCCTTTTAATATACCCCTCAAGAGTAAAAAGTTTAGTATCAGGTGATATACCCACACTTACAATTATCCGTCGCATACTATTAACGTCAGTTGCGATGACCTGTTCTTCCCAATACCAATCACGCCCGCCCATATTTTCAGATCCTGTGTATGAACGCGTATCCGGCCACTCACCCATCACCTGACGGGTAACCATGTGATTTTGGGCGATCCAACGGGCTATTATCCTATCCGGTAATTGCTGGGAGATGTATTGCCCCTGGCTTAGTCCCTTCCATAGTGCCGCCAATGCAATAGCAAGAACTGCCAGTGCTACCAGAGTTTCCAATAATGTGAATCCGCATAATTTTGAGACAAAGACCTTTCTCACAGTTTCTCCATCCATGCAGGACCTACCGGCCCCATCGCAATCTGGTATTCATTAGCCCCTGATTTAAGTACAAGACGTAGACTATCCTGTTCCCCAGTTGGAAATAGATACACCTCAGCAATTTCTGATGTAATGGGTTGTCCATTAATCTCCAATTTATTCACTTCCGCTAGACCAATCTGATGCGCCCCCGCCAGTGGTTTTCGATTGATTTCCTCGAATTCCATTCCTGCCAATTGCTGAAATCGATAATGATGTTCATTTGAATCAAGCACTAACTGCCAGACTTTTGACGTTAATATTGTTTCTTGTTGTGCCATGTTTATAAGTAACACCATGCGTTCGGCAGCATATATAA
>CAUZRI010000248.1:0-3026 GCA_963582285.1 Gammaproteobacteria bacterium
CTGCGTTCAATGCGTGAAAGAAACAAAGTATTCAAGACAATGATAGGTATGGGTTATTACGGCACATTAATGCCTGCTGTAATAAAACGAAATGTACTGGAAAATCCGTCCTGGTATACCGCTTATACACCCTATCAGGCTGAAATCAGTCAAGGAAGACTAGAGGCATTGCTTAATTTTCAACAAATGGTGATAGATCTAACGGGAATGGAGCTAGCGAACGCTTCATTACTTGACGAGGCAACTGCAGCCGCTGAAGCAATGGCAATGTCAAAACGACTCAGCAAAAAAAAGTGTAATGTTTATTTTGTTGATAAGGATTGTCACCCTCAGACAATTGCAGTAGTACAAACTCGTGCCAGATATTTTGATATTGAATTAGTTGTTGGAGACCCTTTCAGTGAAATAGAAAATCAGGATTTATTTGGTGCATTAATTCAATACCCGTGCACATACGGTAGCGTGCAGAATATTGAACCGGTAATTAAGGCGGCGCATAATATTGATGCACTAGTTACGGTAGCTACCGACTTACTAAGTCTTGTATTGCTAAAGCCACCAGGTGAGATGGGCGCAGATATAGTTCTGGGTAATTCGCAGAGATTTGGTGTCTCTATGGGGTTTGGCGGTCCGCATGCAGCTTTTTTTGCAACGAAAAATGATTTTATTAGACAAATGCCTGGACGGATTATTGGTGTTTCAAAAGATAAATATGGCAAACATGCATTAAGAATGGTCTTGCAAACAAGAGAGCAGCATATAAGGAGAGAAAAAGCTACTAGTAATATATGTACATCGCAGGTACTACTTGCTGTCATCGCCAGTTTCTACGCAATATATCATGGACCAGAGTCCTTAAAATTAATAGCCGGGCGGGTACACAGATTAATGCTAATTTTTGCATACGGACTTAGGCAACTTGGATTCGAAATTTTAAACGATACATTTTTTGATACGATTAAAGTGCATGTTCCAAATCGCGCCAATCATCTGGCGGTGTTGGCACGAGAATCCCAGATTAATCTCAGAGTTATTGATCTAAATCATGTAGGCATAGCGTTCGATGAAACTACGAGTAGAGAAGATTTAATTACTCTATGGCAGGTTTTTTCAGCAAAACTTGGTCAAAAACTTGATTTAGTCTCAATTGAAAATGCTATCGAAGAGAATATACCAACAGATTTATTAAGAGAATCCAGCTTTCTAACCCATGATGTTTTTCATTTATATCATAGCGAAACTGAAATGATGCGTTATATGGGTTGGTTAGCTCGCAGAGATATCGCACTTGATCGAGCAATGATTCCTCTAGGCTCATGCACAATGAAGCTAAACGCAGCTACTGAATTGCAGGCATTGTCATATCGAGAATTTACTGCTATCCATCCGTTTGTTCCATCCGATCAGGCTCAAGGGTATCACCAGCTCATTGCTGAGCTGGAGGATAGGCTTTGCAACTTGTCAGGGTTTGACGCATTTTCCATGCAACCGAACGCGGGTTCACAAGGAGAATATACTGGTTTATTGGTTGTACGAAAATATCAGGAAGTTAATGGTGAAGGAACCCGTAACGTTTGTTTGATCCCTGCCTCAGCCCATGGAACTAATCCTGCAAGTGCAGCCATGGCTGGTCTGGATGTGGTTGTTGTAAAGTGCGATAAAAACGGCAATGTTGATTTGGAGGATTTAAAATCCAAAGCAGAAAAGTATTCTGAATATCTTTCCGTATTAATGATTACATATCCATCTACACATGGTGTATTTGAAGGTTCTGTAAAAGAAATCTGTGAGATAGTCCATGCTCATGGCGGTCAGGTTTACCTTGATGGCGCTAATATGAATGCGCTTGTAGGAATCTGCAAACCTGCAGAATTTGGTGCAGATGTAATGCATATAAATCTTCATAAAACATTTAGTATCCCCCATGGCGGTGGGGGACCTGGTATGGGACCAATTGGTGTAAAATCACATCTATCTCCATATTTACCAGATCATCCAGTAGTGCAGGGCGTCAATCCGGTTGCTGGCAAACATGGCACCACAGGCGCTGTTTCAGCAGCGCCATGGGGTTCAGCAAGTATATTAACCATATCCTGGGCTTACATTGCCATGATGGGTGCTAAGGGATTACGCCGGGCAACTGTTGTAGCAATCCTGAACGCAAATTATATAGCCAAGCGACTAGAATCATATTATCCAGTCCTTTATACCGGTAAAAATGGCATGGTTGCTCATGAGTGTATAATTGATTTACGTCAGATTAAGGATGCAACAGGGATTATGGTTGATGATGTTGCAAAACGATTAATTGATTATGGTTTTCATGCCCCAACTGTTTCATTTCCAGTGGCAGATACATTGATGATTGAACCAACTGAAAGTGAAAATAAACGAGAAATAGATCGCTTTTGTGATGCAATGATAGCAATTCGAAATGAAATTTCAGCTATCGAAAGAGGTGAAGCTGATAAGCTGGATAATGTACTGAAAAATGCCCCTCATACCTCCGAATTATTGTTAGCAGATGACTGGACATTACCTTATTCAAAAAGAGAAGCATATTATCCCCTGGAAACATCACGAGATGATAAATACTGGCCACCTGTGAGTCGGATAGATAATCTTTATGGGGATAAGAATTTGTTTTGCAGTTGTTTGCCAATGGATAGTTATTCTTAATTATCTTCGAATGAATGGCTGCTGCCTAACTAGTAACTTTATTGCGTATATAGACCGGCCTGGCATCTTCAGGCTTTACTAAATTACCCTTTTCATACTCACGTTTGGCAAGTAACAAAATATCTCTCGATTGGGGATAGCATTCCCCACTATATCCAATAAGTTGCTGTCCGATTTTTGCACTCATAACGTCATGATAAGTCGCCCATCCCGTGCCAACCCCATAATAGGTTCCTTGTTCAGAAATTGAAAAATCATTAGCTTTCATAACGGATTCATCAGAAACTGCAATAACAAGGCCTGAATTATTAATTTTATATATGGCGGTATAAATTTCACTCATGCGA
>CAUZRI010000249.1:0-3018 GCA_963582285.1 Gammaproteobacteria bacterium
TGGGGCATTCAAGAAAAATGAAGTGTTGTTTGAAATTGAACCCCGAGATTTTCAACTTGCTGTAAAGCGACTTGAGGCCGATGTCGCACGATCCAGAACTGCTCTGGAATTAGAGATTGCAGAATCCAATGCTGCGCTATCTGAATGGCAGCAATTGAATGGGGATATGCCTGTACCGGATTTGGTAGCAAGGAAACCACAATTGGCTGAAGCAGGTGCAAATGTTCAGTCTGCCGAAGCTCAACTAGAAAATCTGCAACTGGATCTTGAACGCACAAAATTTATATTCCCATTTGATGGCCGTGTTTTGTCCAGTAATATAGCCGTAGGTCAATATGTCATGGCAGGTCAGTCCTATGGAGCAGTATTTGATATTTCCTCACTAGAAATTCGTGCATCACTGGTAGACAGTCAGTTAGATTATTTGTTGCAGGCTACAGACCCGGAAATTCTGATCACTGCCACTTATCGGGGAAAAAAACGCCAGTACAAAGGTAAATTAAATCGTACCGCTTCATCACTTGATACAGTTACTCGATTTGCCACAGTACATTTCGGATTTAATGACCATGTAGAGAATCTCCTTCCAGGTGTGTTTGCTGAAATTAATATTAAAGGCTCAGAAATTGACGGAATTACTTTGTTGCCGTCATCAGCATTGCAATCCCGTAATATTGTTTGGCAGGTAACACCAGATAACACATTAATCGAATGGAGCCCCGAAATAATTTATCAGGATGATATGTATATTGCCGTTAAGGGACTGTCTGACACGACAACCATAGTCACTAGTCGTATATCCGGCGCGACGAATGGTATGCGCATTGAGACCACGGAGAATAATGATGGTTCAAATATAGAACCGTTATAAATAATATGAATTCTGAATTAACATCACAAAATTCTGCGCCCAAAGGCCTGATCGGCTGGTTTATTGGTAATCATGTTGCCGCCAATATTCTAATGATATTGTTCGTAGTAGGTGGAATCGTAACAGTGAGTAATATGCGCACGGAAACATTTCCGTCTATTGATCCTAAACTAGTTACAGTAAGTGTTGTATACCCTGGTGCCAGTCCAAATGAAGTTGCCGATTCCATAACAAATCGCGTGGAAGAGGCATTGGTAGGGATTGATGGCGTAAAGCGAGTAACGTCAACTGCGAGTGAAAACGTTGGAAGAATAAATGTTGAACTGCAGGACTTTGCCAACGCAGATGATGTCTACAACGATGTCGAGACGTCAGTAAACGGTTTAATAGACTTTCCCCCTGAGGATGCAGAGCGCGCAATCATTACCAAGGTAAGGGTGACACCCACTGTCATTACATTGGCAATTCACGGTGAAGTAAGTGAATTTACCCTTAAATATTGGGCAGAAACTATAGAGGATGAATTACGTCAATTACCCGGTGTGGCACTTACTCAACTAAGAGGGATACGCGACTATCAAATTTCTATTGAAGTACCGGAATCGACACTACGTCAGTATGGTTTGAGTCTGGAAAAAATTGCAACGACCATCCGCCAGTTTTCAGAAGATATACCCGCAGGGACTATAGAGGCCAGGCAGGGTGATATATTGTTGCGTGTACAAGAAAAGCGTTATACCGGAAAAGAATTTGAAGATATTGTTATCCGTACTCTAGACGATGGATCTTCTCTGCGGCTAGGAGATGTTGCAAAGATTGTAGACGGATTCGAAGACACTAACCTCATCAGTAAATTTAATAATGAAAGAGCAGCATTTATTGATGTAAACAGAAGTGATAGTGAAGACACCCTTGCTGTAGCAGATATTGTTAAAACATATCTGGATACGGTAAAACTACCTATTGGTTTAAATCTGTCACTGCAACGGGATGCAACGGTAAATCTTAAAGACCGGATCAGTTTAATGGTAAGAAACGGGATAATAGGATTTATGTTGGTGTTCTTAATTCTACTTTTATTTCTTGATTTAAAACTTGCCTTTTGGACCAGTGCGGCGATTCCTATTTCCTTTCTGGGAGGCCTAATGATCATAGGAAACCTCGGTCAAAGTCTGAATATGATCAGCTTATTTGGATTGATTGTTGTCCTTGGAATAGTAGTTGATGACGGTATTATTACCGGTGAAAGTATTTTTGAATCTCAGGAAAAAAATAAAAAAGATTCAAACGCTGCATACAAAGGCGTTATAGCTGTTCTTGCTCCAGTTACCATCGGTGTCACCACTACTATGGCCGCCTTCGGTCCGTTAATATTCAGTACAGGTACCTTGGGACAAATAATTAGTGTAATTCCTGTGGTAGTAATTTCAATTTTATTTGTTTCATTATTAGAGGCATATTTTATTCTTCCGAGTCATTTATCCAGTCAGAGCCGTTGGAGTCGTGGCGCCATGGCAACGATACGTGACCGATTTTCAATGCTCCTTAAAAAATTGACCAGCAGTAAGCTAATTCCATTAGCCCGATTTGCTCTGAAATGGCGCTATGCCACATTTGCTTTGTTTATAGGAATAGCAATCTTTACAGTTGGCCTGGTTAAATCAGGAACAATACGTTTTATTTTTTTTCCGCAAATAGAAGGTGATCAAATCACTATCAATGTAAATATGCCGTTGGGCACACCCTTTGAGCGGACGGAAGGAACATTACTAACAATTGAAGAACATATTGCAGCGGTACGTGAAGAACTCGATGCTGAATCTCAAACAAGTGCATTCGAAAGTATTTCAGTCAGTATCGGAGAGGCATCTGGTGGCGGTGGGGGGCCCGTTTCATCTTCAGGTGGCGGTTCTGCGAGTCATCTAGGTCAAATCAGAATTCAATTAGTGCCATCTGATTTTCGTAACCAGTCATCATCGGGGATAGAGGCGATGATACGCGAACGTATATCAATATTACCTGGAATTGATACCCTGGAATTTCAAAGTTCACTACTAGGTGAGGAGGCGGACATCGAAATTGAGCTCGCGCATCCAGACGAGACACAACTCAATGCCGCCGCCCAATTATTGAGACAAGAAATGGAG
>CAUZRI010000250.1:0-3004 GCA_963582285.1 Gammaproteobacteria bacterium
AACTCATCTCATTCCATTGGTATTACAAACAGCTGCCGGATCAAGAACCCATATAGATGTGTACGGAAATGACTATGCCACCCCGGATGGAACATGTATTAGAGATTACATCCATGTAACTGATCTTGCAGATGCCCATATCAAGGCTCTCGAATACCTGTTAGAGGGAGGCAAATCAAATATTTATAATCTTGGTACAGAGACGGGGTATTCGGTTAATGAGATAATTGATCAAGCAAGTATTATAACGGGAAAAGAAATCGCAACATTAATTGCGCCACGCAGACCGGGCGATCCGCCTTCCCTAATTGCAGATTCAACCAAAATAAGACAGGAACTCAATTGGAAACTTCGGTATTCTGAATTGGGTTCTATACTGAGTACTGCCTGGAATTGGCAACACTTGAATTTGGACAGCTCTAAACCTTAATATATTTATTTCTGAAATATAATAAATTATTAATCTAACACATTACCGTCTTTATATTTATGCATTAATTGCAAATATCGATCACCAGCAATTCCCCAGTCAAAATGCGCAATAGCTCTTTTCCGGCATATTGATACCATCTTCTGACGCTGATCGGGATTTTTAATCCAGGTATATATACAGTTATCGTTACAAGAAGAATAACTAATAGACATGCAGATATTTTTGATACCCGCAAGATAGGTATTATGTTCAGCGGCATAAATAAAAAAGGCTACATTATGTGGCCTTTTTTTAGAAATTTAGCCTAATGCTTTATTTACAAGTACCGGGTCTATATTTCGATAAAATAGTAGTTCCTGCGCCGTTACATAACCATTGCAAGCTGTCTAAAGAATGTAGAACAAAAACTGAATTTTTTGTCCGCCGAGAAACTATTGTGTTGGTTGTCGATCAGCTCATCTACAAACCAGAACCCGGCATTGTGCCGGGTATCTGAGTATTTTGGTCCGGGATTACCCAGGCCAACAATTAGTTTGATAATAGATGGCACTGATGCCTTATGATGCTAATCAGAATCAGGTTTTTCTTCGTCTGGACCTGGAGCAGCATCTGCCTCTGTAACCTCGATACCTTCCTCAACTTCAGGTTCATCAACTTGCTCAACCTGGGGTTGTTGTACTGAGACGACTGCCTGGTTCACATCACCACCTGAAATAACAATTTCTAACTCTATCCCTTCAGGTAATTTAAGCTCATGTAAATGAATCGAGTCACCCATATGCATATCAATAATATCTACCTCAATGTATTCCGGTAGATCTTTAGGTAAACAAATGACTTCTAGCTGGGTCAACTGACTATTAACAATACCCTTTTCATCCTTCACGCCCGGACAATTTGCCTCGTTAATTATATGCAAGGGAACTCGCATGGTGATCTTTTCACTGGCACTAATCCGCTGCAAATCAATATGCATTAATCTTGCTTTAAATGGATGTCGTTGCAGATCTCGTAACACAACTTCCTGAGATTCCTTGCCAATTTTTAACGTCAGAATATGCGAATAAAAGGCTTCTTTTTCAAGGTGATGCATGAGGTTATCATGATCTAGCTGTATTGATGTTGGTTCTTTATCGGTACCATATACGATACCTGGGACCTTTCCGGTACGACGTAGGCGGCGGCTCGCACCCTTCCCTACAAGCGTTCGCGGCTCGGCGTTGAGCTCAAACTGTTCCATGGCGATACTCCTGTGTAACTTTTAGGTTGAAGAAATCCCCTTGCCGCGACCTGCAAGGAGAAGAAAGCGGGGCATTATATGTCAAAGTTGTGCTTATAAACAAAGATAAATCTGTTTTTTTGTATAAATCTCTCTAATCGACAAACATGGAGCTCAGTGATTCCCCTCCAGAGATACGTCTGACGCTCTCTGCAAGCATTTCGGCAACACTTAATATACGAATTCGGTCACATGTCTGGGCGGCGTCTGATAGGGGAATAGAGTCCGTTACGACCAACTCATCCAGTTGTGAATTCTCAATATTGCTAATGGCATTACCCGACAAAACAGCGTGTGTACAATAGGCTACTACCAACTTTGCACCCCGTTCCTTCAGCGCACCGGCAGCATTACCCAGGGTTCCTGCAGTATCCACCAGATCGTCAACAATGACGCATGCTCTGCCTTTCACATCACCTATGATGTTCATAACCTCTGATTCGTTTGGATTCGGGCGGCGTTTATCGATAATCGCCAGATCAGCATCTTCCAGGCGCTTGGCAATTGCCCTGGCCCTGACTACACCACCAACATCGGGTGAAACTACCATCTGGTTTGGATAACTATGTTTCCAGATATCGCCTAATAGTACAGGAGAGGCGTAAACATTATCCAAAGGCATATCAAAAAAACCCTGAATTTGATCAGCGTGCAAATCCACCGTTAATACCCTGTCTACACCGGCTGCAGCGATCATATTGGCAACAACCTTTGCAGTTATGGGAACCCGAGATGAACGGGAACGCCGATCCTGCCTTGCATAACCCATATAAGGGATGACGGCCGTTACCCTTGCACAAGAGGCCCGTTTCATGGCATCAGTTATAATAAGTAATTCCATGAGATTATTATTTGTTGGTCTGCATAGAGATTGAATAACAAAAATGTCCCTGCCGCGGACGTTTTCTTCAATTTCAACAAAGATCTCACCATCACTAAAGGTGTCTACTAAAATCTTACCCATAGGTATATTAAGCGATGATGCAATTTTCCTGGCCAAATGCGAATTGGCATTGCCTGAAAACAGCATGACATTTGCTAAGGATGTTGCTTCTATATTATTGGTAATCATTTATATTTAGAGTGTAACTCATGTAATGGCTGGGGTGCCAGGATTCGAACCTGGGTATGCCGGGATCAAAACCCGGTGCGTTAACCGCTTCGCCACACCCCAATATTATTGTTAGCTGTTTGTAGTTCTAATCCTGGCCCAAAAGTGCCAGGATTACTCCGTACTTCCCTGTGCTTCGCCCCTGCGGGGTCGGCGACAGTGAAAAAACTACAGATTTTCT
>CAUZRI010000251.1:0-2973 GCA_963582285.1 Gammaproteobacteria bacterium
CAGAAAAAGAAAGATCCATCCTGGTATCCACCAGATTCCGTCCGTGAACATTATGCTGAGGAAGGTACCATCCTCCCCAAGATAGTTGAAGCGGGTCCGGATAATCCACTGGGAGCTTTTGCCATGCGACTGGGGTTACCTTCTTATCTAATCCACGGCACGAATAGACCTTTTGGTGTAGGTATGCGTGTCAGTTCAGGATGCATTCGTCTTTATCCTGAAGATATAGAGACATTATTCGGATTAGTTACACTTAATACTAAAGTAAGAATTGTGAATCAACCGTATAAAATAGGTATACAAGGAGAGTCTATTTACCTCGAAGCAAACCCGTTTCTTGATGAGGACTCAGAAATGTTTGACGGCAACCTTACCAGTGTTGTGAAAATGCTGGTAAATTTACCTGAGCATATGGACTACGATGTAAATTGGGACTTGGCTAAGACTATTATCGATGAACGAAAAGGAATTCCGGTAGAGATTGGTAAGGTATTACTTGCAGATAATCTGAGTTCTGTAAATGAAAATCAAACCGCAGCAATGATAAATAACCTTGAGCTGAAGTTTGAGACGGGAATACATACTCAATAATAACGGTTAAATTTAGTCAAAAAAAAACCCGTGATTCCTCACGGGTTTTTTTATTACAGCTAAAGAAAAATTATTTCTGCATCGCCTGCTCAAAAGCGCGATCAATTTTACTTGTATTCGCATCACAACATGCCTTAGCAGCATTTGCAGCACTCTGTGCAGATCTTGCAGCATCAAGCGCCTGATTTGCAGTTGAAAGAGCACTACTTGCTTGTGAAGCAGCATTATTTGCAGTTGATTGAGCACTGTTTGCAATTGATCGAACTTCATCAAGTTGCTGTTGATTAGCACAACCACTAGCTAACGCCAGTGCCATAGCAAGAATTGTGACTTTAATTGGTGTTATTTTCATCTAAAAAATCTCCTGTGACATTGTATCTAGTGTTCGGGCATTCCCCAGTTCTTGTTCGCGCAATAATGACGTATTTATACTCATTTATCAATGATTTTAATAAGTAATATTGTGAACAGTGTCTATTCTTTAACAAATTGCATCAACATACATGACTAAAATACCACGTTAATTAGTCAGAGTGGAATGGCATAGGTCGACCTGAAAACTGCGTTTTAAGAAACTCCATCTGGTCCATAAGGATACGCCTATTGGATAAAGCCAGAAATTCAGCCCAATTTGGTATATAAGGTACGGCTAAAAGCGGCATTCTTGCCAATTCTGGCGAACGATTACCTTTCCTGGTATTACATTGTCGACAGGCAGTAACCACATTTGACCAGCGATCGATCCCCCCTTTGGATAATGGGATTACGTGGTCTCGTGTCAACTGATATTCGTGGTATTCACCACCGCAATACATACAAAGGTGTGCATCACGCAGGAATAATTCTCGATTGGTAAGTGGGGGAATAGTACGAAGCACATGCTTATGACCGCTGGATCGTTTTACAGCGATTATTGAATTTACTTCAACCAGGGAACGTCTTCCAGACATCCTGGAGACACCACCATGAAAGGTAAATTCATGATTGCCTGCGGTCCACGCGACCATATCCCTGCAGTATAGATTCACTGCATCTTGCCATGACATCCATGTTATTGGCATGCCAGAGATATCAAGTCGCAATATCAAGTGATTCATTTTAAATTCTCTAGTTGCGTAAACCCACATTATTGTTCAGAGTATCTGTTTTAATACAGATACTCCTGAGAATACCATTTTTATTAGAAATTTATGTAAAAATTAAGTTAATACGTAGAGAACCTCATGAAAATTTTATGAAAGAATTGGATGAACTATTAAATATTATGGCCACCCTGCGTGATCCCGTGGCGGGATGTCCATGGGATCGGGAGCAGAATAATTCAACTATTCTGCCGTATACCATTGAAGAAGTTTATGAACTTGCCGAGGCGATCCAGGATGACAATAAGGATGCAATGCGTGATGAATTGGGTGATCTGTTATTTCAAATCGTATTTTATTGTCAAATGTCTACGGAACAGGGTGGTTTTGCATTCACTGACATTGTTAAGAATATTAACGATAAAATGATACGCAGACATCCTCATGTATTTGGCGATGAGAAGATAGACAACGCGAAACAACAATCTCTATCCTGGGAACGAATAAAAACCCGAGAACGTCAACTGTCCTCAGACGAAAATAACAGCCTGCTGGAAAGTGTCAGTTCGGCACTGCCAGCGTTGATACATTCGTTAAAACTTCAAAAGAAAGCCGCAACAGTCGGGTTTGATTGGGACAGCCCTGGTCCCGTATTAGATAAAATTGAAGAGGAAATTGCAGAGGTTCGAAATGAAATATCTGATCACATCGATCATGAAAAAATGGTAGAAGAGATTGGCGATGTATTATTTGCCACCGTTAATTTTGCTCGGCACATGAAAGTTGACCCTGAATTTGCATTAATGAGCGCAAACCGTAAGTTTCGAACTCGCTTTGGCTATATCGAATCGCAACTGGAAGAAAAAGGTAAATCCCTGGATGATGCCAGTCTCGAAGAGATGGAAGTATTGTGGGAAGAAGCGAAGATAAAGAAAGGTCTCTAGTTGTTGAGGGACTCGGGATGCGGGACTCGGGACTCGTTAAATGTCCGCCTATCTAGTTGTCCATAAAAAATGTCAAATTGGGACTAAGTATGCATTAGGTATTCGTCAGCAGAAGCTTGGAAAAGTTATGTGTTTCAACATAATTGTTAATGTCTTATTTAGATTTACGAGTCCCGAGTCCCGCATCCCTGCTACTTCGAATGAGAAAGCATCGCATAGGCAGAATGATTATGAATGGATTCAAAATTCTCAGACTCCACTGTATAGGACGTAATTCTGTCGTCCTTATTTAACTCAATGGCCACATCTCTCACCATGTCTTCAACAAACTTGGGGTTATCATAGGCTCTTTCTGT
>CAUZRI010000252.1:0-2936 GCA_963582285.1 Gammaproteobacteria bacterium
TATTCCGATACCGATTTGAGTGAAGCCAATTGTTTTGGTGGTACAAACATCTGTGATTCCACTATTGTTTTCTCGGTATCCGGCGGGTTCTGATACTTTGACAACGCCATTACATTTAATTCATATTTAACTAACGTCCCGATCAATACGGAATCGGTCAGGGCGAGGACATAACCTGGAGGACACTTCAATGAAACTGGTAAGTGCAATTATCAAACCCTTCAAGCTGGATGATGTAAGAGAGGCCTTGTCAGCGATAGGGATACAGGGAATGACAGTAACAGAGGTCAAGGGATTTGGTCGGCAAAAAGGCCATACTGAACTTTATCGAGGTGCTGAATATGTGGTTGATTTTCTGCCCAAGGTAAAACTCGAAGTTGCAGTGAATACTGACAAGGTCGATGAAGTGATTGCGGCAATCAGTAAAGCTGCCAATTCAGGCAAAATCGGTGATGGAAAGATTTTTGTGTTTGACCTATCACAAGCTGTTCGAATTCGTACCGGTGAGACTGGTAACGACGTACTTTAATCAAAAATTAAGGAGTATAAATATGTCAGGTTTAATCGCACATGCAATGAAAAACAGAATTGCAATAATGTTAATAACATTGTTTGGATTTCTCACACCCACACTGGTAATGGCAGATGGCCATGATTCAGGTGATACGGCCTGGATGATGACAGCAACTGCCCTGGTGCTCTTCATGACCATTCCAGGATTGTCATTGTTTTATGCTGGAATGGTTAGAAGTAAAAACGTCCTATCGGTTATGATGCAGTGTTTTACTATAACCTGCATGGTATCGGTGATATGGATGGTTTATGGCTACAGTCTGACATTTGACACAATAGGAATGGAGGCCGGGGTCATAAATCTTCATTCGTTTGTTGGTACATTCGACAATATGTTCCTCAAGAACATGACAGTCGATAGTTTGTCCGGTGGCATACCAGAAAGTGTTTTCATGACCTTTCAGATGACATTTGCAATCATCACCCCGGCACTTATTGTGGGTGCATTTGCTGAACGCATGAAATTTTCGGCATTATTATTGTTTATAGCTATTTGGGTAACAGTTGTTTACTTCCCGATTGCCCACATGGTATGGGGCGGTGATGGTGGACTGTTATGGGATTGGGGCGTGCTTGATTTTGCCGGTGGAACTGTTGTGCATATCAATGCTGGTATTGCCGGTCTGGTAGCAGCCATAATGCTCGGTAAACGAAATGGTTATCCCGAATCTCCGATGATGCCACACAATTTGAACTTTACCATAATAGGGGCAGCTATGTTATGGGTAGGCTGGTTTGGCTTCAATGCTGGTTCAGAACTGGCTGCCGATGGAACGGCAGGTATGGCTATGGCAGTGACACAGATTGCGACTGCGACCGCGGCGCTGTCCTGGATGATCTGTGAATGGATATCCCATGGTAAGCCGAGTGTACTAGGTATCGCTTCAGGAGCAGTGGCAGGATTAGTCGCTATTACCCCGGCTTCAGGTACCGCTGGACCGGTGGGGGCATTAATCATAGGTAGTGCCGCCGGTGTTGGTTGCTTTTTAGCCTCCGTCAAGCTGAAACGTGCCATGGGCTATGATGATTCACTTGATGTATTCGGTGTTCATGCCATTGGTGGAATTATAGGGGCCATACTTACCGGGCTTTGTGTAGATGCAAGCCTGGGCGGATCAGGCCTGGCAGATGGGATGACGATCGCTGGACAGCTATGGATACAGTGCAAAGGCGTATTGTTCACAATTATCTATTGTGGAATATTGACCACCGTGATCCTCAAGGTTATTGATGCAGTCATTGGCCTACGTGTCTCAGAGGAAGAGGAAACTGAAGGGTTAGATATCTCTATGCATGATGAGCGTGGATATAATCTTTAATGCCGGCCAGATAGGTAGACATTGCAGGGCACACACACCATGTGCCCTGCTGCATTTTCCTCATACAAAGTGTATGACTATATTTGCACTCTAGATGTAGTAACTTAAATAGGATTTCCTAGGAGTCTAAATGAAATTTATAACCGCAATTTTAAATCCATTCAAATTAGATGATGTACGTGATGCCTTATCTGCAATCGGTGTTCAGGGTCTAACGGTTACTGAGGTTAAAGGTTTCGGTAGGCAAAAGGGCCATACTGAACTCTATCGTGGCGCTGAATATGTTGTGGATTTTTTACCTAAGGTCAAAATTGAAATAGCAATTGGAGATGAGCTTGTTGATACGGTTATTGAAGCGATTACCAAGGCTACAAATACCGGCAAGATAGGTGATGGTAAGATATTTGTTAGTAATCTGGAGCAGGTGATTCGTATCCGAACTGGTGAAACAGGATCGGACGCTATCTAGTTGGTATGAAAAATATATTTAGTAACAGGAATATAAAGTTTTTATAAAGACACGATAATTAAAAGTTTTTATTAATAATAAATATCTTGGGTATAGCTACTATAATTCATGATATTTTTTCTGGAAAAAGTGAACCAAAATGGGGCAGTAAAGAATTTGCACTGTATCAATACAGTGCAAATAATCCCTTTTTTCGCTCAAGCCCACTCGAGGTAGATTTATAACCCCTTGTAAATAAAAGTAATTATTGTGTTGGCATGTATCATGCATTGTATAGGGCATGCATGACCCGAGTGGACGAGATCGGCTTGATGGTTTGCAACAAATAAAGAAGATAACTTATTAACCAGGGGGAAGATTGTGAAATTTATAACCGCAATTATCAAACCATTCAAACTGGATGATGTACGCGATGCACTTTCGGAGATTGGTGTAAAGGGTCTGACGGCAACTGAAGTGAAAGGGTTTGGTCGACAAAAGGGCCACACAGAACTATACAGAGGTGCTGAGTATATCGTAGATTTTTTACCAAAAGTAAAAATTGAAATCGCATTGAACGACGCTATGGTAGAACA
>CAUZRI010000253.1:0-2935 GCA_963582285.1 Gammaproteobacteria bacterium
TATATGGCCTGTTTGCACATCTTGTCCCTGGGGTTTTTGAAGGTTTTTTTAATGCTTGGGATAGATTATTTTATTATCTTATCTGGGATTCCGGGAGTCTCCTTGGTGCCCCCATAATGATTTCAATTACAGTTGTTATTCCTTATATCTTTTTTGGTCAGATATTATATCGTGCAGGGGGTGCAGATTTTTTCTCGGATTTTTCTGTGGCGCTGATGGGAAGATTTAGAGGAGGTTCTGCAAAAATTTCAATTGTCTCTTCTGCCCTGTTTGGCACCATCTCTGGTAGTGCGGTATCAAATGTTGTCACCACAGGGATTATTACTATCCCGATGATGCGTAAGAATGGATTCCCAACACATCTTGCCGCAGCAATTGAGGCCGTTGCTTCCACCGGTGGGCAACTGATGCCACCATTGATGGGCGCCTCTGCATTTTTAATGGCTGAGTTTCTGCAAATTCCCTATTCAGCTGTCATTACTGCCGCAGTAATTCCTGCAATATTATATTTTATGGCTATTTTTATTATTGCTGATCTGGAAGCAGCCAGACGAGAGATACTGCCAGTGAAAGAAGAGGATATACCAGAAATCTGGAGTGTGATGCGTAAGGGATGGCATTATCCATTTGCATTAATCATTTTGATATCAGCCCTGTTTATATTTAACCTTCGACCTGAAGAAGCCGTGTTATGGGGAATAGTTGCACTGATTCCATCCAGTATGCTTTTTGGTTATGGCAAAATAAAATTTAAGTGGCAAGATTTATTTACCTCAACCACTAAAACAGGACTGATGGTAGTAGAGATTATTGTCATAACAGCAGCTGTAGGATTTATTGTTGCTGTCATCAATATATCTGGACTAGGTTCAGCTTTAACTGAAATTCTGGTTCAACTCGCGGGTGGAAATAAACTGTTTATATTGGCAATGGCAGCAGTTGCAAGCGTTGTACTAGGTTTAGGGATGCCCACAGTAGCAGTCTATGGATTACTTGCTATCCTGGTAGCGCCTGCACTCATAGAAATAGGAATAACGCCATTAGGGGCGCATTTATTTGTTATATATTTTGGCATGATGTCAATGATTACGCCTCCAGTCGCGGTAGCAGCTTTTGCCGCTGCGTCCGTCGCGCAAGCAGACAATATTAAAACCAGCTTGGCTGCGATGCGATTTGGCTGGGTTGCCTATGTTGTACCATTTATGTTTGTATTTGAGCCAAATGTACTAATGCAGGGCAGTCCTCTGAATATCTTACTGGTATTTATAACGGCGATCAGTGGTGTCTGGCTAATCTCCTCAGCATTTTCTGGTTATTTATTTTCCAAACTTTCAAAGCTTGAACGAATAGCTTTTTTATTTACAGGTGTGGTTTTGTTCGTCGGCATTTTTAGCGGAGCTAAGGTTATAGATATCCTCGGCCTATGCTTTACTTTTATTATGTTTGTTTATTTATTTATTAATAAAGGGAGATCTTCACTGGAATAATTTTAAAATTTCTTACCATTTTTCCTCAAGCTCGTTGTTAATGATTTCCTGCCATGTTTTATCTTCATCAATTATTAATTCGTGCGGCCGGACAGCATGTGTTTCGGGATCTCTGCCTTTTGGATTTTTACCTTCCTCAACCGTAGTAATTGCATCACTCATTAGTCGTCGCATCATAATAATTGCTTTATCTGAATTGCCGAGTTGTTCTTTTGAACGATCTACAATTGGTCCCATGCCTTCTTGAATAGCACAATCTTGGGTATTAAGTCCGGTTATGCCAGTTGCACTCCCCATTTTTTGGGCATGTCTATCGATCATGTGATTATTTGAAGGATTACGCTTAAGCTTAAAGGTCCCGGGGATGTAATCATCTGCTCCACGACCATAGTGTGCTTCTTCTTTTTCAATATACTCTGGTGTAAACGCGATTGAGTCATCGTAGGTATATATCCAGTTATATACCGTTGTGTGTTCGTCATCTATGGGCACCCAAATATGTCCACGAATAGTGGGTATCTCCTCTAATTCACCATGACCAAATAGGTTAAACAGGTTTGGACGCATTTGCTGAAATGGCATTAAGTAATGGTATATCCTGATATATTGTTGATTGTCTCCTGATGTGCGAGTACTGGTATAAATATATCCATATTCAGTTGGATAAACTTCGATACGAGGTGCGGGATCCCGTATGACTAATTGGGCAGGGTCGTCAATACGATCATTATGTAAATGAGAGACATGAGCGGTGTCCAGGCCTCCTTCCAGTGCTTGTAAATAATTTGATTGTTGCTCCACTTTTGAGACAAAGCGGTGTGACTCAGGTGCCTTCATCCATTCATATCTGGGAGGGAGTGGCATATGCTCTTTTGGACCCATATAGATCCAAATTACCCCGCCGTTTTCATACGAAGGATAAGATTTAATCTGTATATTTTCTTTTAGGCGATCGTCAATTTCAGTTGGTTGATCCACACACTGGCCATTCACATCGAACTTCCAACCATGATAGATACAGCGCAGGCCGCATTCTTCGTTACGACCATAAAACATAGGTGCCCTACGATGAGGACAATAGGCATCCACCAGACCAACTTTCCCATTGGTATCTCGAAAGGCCACCAGGTCTTCGCAGAGTATCCGTATTTTTACTGGTGTACCGTCTTTTTTAGCTAACTCTGAACTCAATAAAGCAGGGTGCCAGTATCGACGAAATAACTTACCCGCAGGTTGATCGGGCCCGACCCGTACTAGTCGTTCATTGTCTTCATGTCGTAGCATTTAAAATTCTCTATTAAAAATTTACGCTAGGGTTCTGGATTGCATACATCGTCAACTCTAGTCGTTATTGGATTAGATGAATATAGCTTAGAGTACTTAATGGATTAATTTTCTTAAATGATAGAAAGGATATCACCTAAGTTGTAAAGATCTGTGGTATTTTT
>CAUZRI010000254.1:0-2935 GCA_963582285.1 Gammaproteobacteria bacterium
CTCCTGCCATGAACCATCTAACCCGCCATCCACAAATACAATAAATAAATAAGCTTTTCCATCTGCACTGACACTACCATCAGAGACGGTATTATTATAACCACTTGCGAAAATAACCGCCCAACGGCCATTTGCCATTTTTGCAATCGTGGGTTCACCAAAGGTATACCCCAAATCAGCATCATCCACATCTGTAAAATTCCATAGCGCAATTTTAGAAGCACTGCCTTCTGAAAAAGTAGCTGGATCCGTAATATCTAACAGATAAACACCCTGCCCTCCTGCACCCAAGCCTCCTGCAAGCACACTATGCCACTGACCATCATAAAACACATCTCCTTCTGCTGGTGGCGCGTCCACAAAATAGCGATGAAGATAACTAGATTTACTCAGTGATGGTAAGTCAGCATAGATATCTTTAACGCCTGGAATATAGCCAAGCACTTCCTTACCGTCTTCAGCATCAAAGCCATGCAGCATGCCATCATTTGCACCCGCATAAATGATTGGCTTACGATTTACATAAGCAAGCTTAAAAGTCGCATAATTGACGTCTTCTAAATTACTGGGATAAAAGCGGTTCGGGTTAGACACATACCGAGGTGCGGAATGCACAAAATCGCCTAATGTGGACGCTCTTGTTCTAAATATCCCTCCTGAAGCTATTTCACCTGCCTGTGACCCTCTTAAAAATGCTACTAAATTTTCTCCATAGGTCGCGGCAGGCAAGCCTGTTGTATTACCCTGCAGTAAGTAGGTGCTCTGTGCTACAGATAAGTTATCCCATTGAAAAGGAATGCCTTTACCGGTTGCCATTGAAGTCGTTAATACCACACGATTATGACTATTCAAACGCGTGCCAGAAAAAGGCGTCACATTACAGTTATCGGAAAAATAGCATGAAGCATCCCACATTAAAGTACCAATTCCCCCATCTAAAAGTGAGAAAGCTTTTAAATGACCACTCCAACCTTGGGTATTATATTGTGACTGATAAATAGTTGTACTTGTTTGCAAGATAGAAGCACTCCCAGCAACGGATGACCCTGAACCCACGCGAGACTGAATATTACTAATCGCAGAGGCAAGATTACTTGCAAGCACCTGCGGGGATCTCGCTGACATATACTCACCTTTACTGTTAAAAGCCGCATGCCACATATCATCCGCTTTACGTGAGTCACTAAACGGATTCCCCCAATTCCCGCTTGAGGCTAAAGCAGGGTTTGGCCAACCATCATCATCCGTATCACTCAATATATTTTCTAAGCCAAATGCCGCCATAAAGGTCACCATATGCTGCTGCATTTGCGTATCAAAATCATTCATTGGCACGTTATTTTTTTTCGGGCTTAAATCTTTTTGATAATAAAAGTGTGCAACGTCTGCTAAACTATTGCTGTATGCATCTAGATCAGAGTTCCCAATACTTGGGCTATTACCATTCCATTGCCCATCGGTTAAGAGTATTGTAAAGTTTTGCTGACAGCTATACAGTATGGGGTCATCCTTTCCTGACAAATCCCCATCAAAGTATTCCCCAACCTTTTTCAACCCCTTTCTCAAAGGCGTTCCTTGAGCCTCCCAATTAAACTCATACAACGCATCCAATAAACTATTGTTATGTCCATTAAATGTGTCTTTTTCTCCTAATGGAACTTCAACAAAAACATCATTAGATCCCGATCCGTTATTATTAATTAAGGTCAATCCAAAACGCATACCGTCTTCACCATCCACTAAATAACTAATCGTTGCTTTTGCTGATAAAGCGCGTTTACGATGATACTGATACCAATTTGCATAATTTTGAGAAGCTTGAAGAACTGTTCGACACCCCTCCTCATCCGCACTGTTAACACTTAATTCTCCAGCATGAATTCTTTCTACCAATGATTGAGATCCCAATATATTATAACAAGCCGAAGTGTTTGTTAGCGTTGCCAGATTTTGGGCAAGCCGCCCAATTGAATTCCCATCTGGGTCATCATAAGTAACTCCAGTTATCACTGCTTTATTTATTTCGTCAAGCTCGATTTTATAATGTTCATCCCATAAATCTACAATACTATTTGCACCCAAGCTATAATCGGTGATGTTAGGACGTGTATTTGTGAATCCAGCCGTATCAAACCAAACGTGATATGTTTGCCCTTTTAAGTTTCTAGTATTTGAATACCCGGACTCTCCCTGTTTAGGATTACTTCTAGACGAACTAAAATTAGCATTTGTACAACTATTATTTCCAGAACACTTTCCTTTCCAGGGTAAATAAATTACATCCGGATTATAATACATAAAATTTAAATCTGAACTTTTGTGACGCCACTCAGATGTCTCTAAATCACTACATTCAAAACCATAAGACCAATACCATGAACAGTTTCCATATATATTCCCAGTATTGCTGAATAGATATGTCATGGTATTGTCTATGCCACTGGCATTTCCTATATATATTCTGCCGTCAGTTATTTTTTTATTACAATCCCCTTTTGTACTACCACTTTGAGCATAATACTCAAGTGGATCATAGTCACAAGCGGCCCAATGATTCCCGGACATAATCTCCCAATCCATGGAGCCCGAGTCATCTAATAAAAACATAACATTTGGATGTACCGTACCAGTGATGGCTAGCGGCTGTTCCGAGAGTTTCAAAGCATAACTAACAAAAGGAAATACTCCCGACAATAATAACACAGTAATCTGTAAGTAATTTTTCATATCATCACCTAAACCGCTTGGCATAAATTGATTCCAGCACTGATCTTGAGATACTGTCATCAGACACACCCTGAGCATTTACGGTATAAAACACGATCCCTTTTTTTTGCGCATTTGCATTAAAACTTAAATCATCTGAAATGAAGTTTCTTTCTTGAATGATATACTGAGTTTGTAAAACCGTTTTATTTTCAGACTGATCTAAAAT
>CAUZRI010000255.1:0-2907 GCA_963582285.1 Gammaproteobacteria bacterium
GGACGTGGGAATCGAGCTTGCAGATTGTCAAAAAGTGAGTCATCAAGTAACGGGTATTTTGGACGTAGAAGATCCCATACAGGGTACATATAACCTTGAGGTCTCTTCTCCAGGATTGGACAGATTACTTTTTACCCTTGCACAATTTAATCGATATAAAGGTAAGACAGTAAAGCTTAACCTTGGAATGAAAATCGATGGTAGAAGAAAATATCAAGGAAAAATAGCTGATATTGGCAATGACCATGTGGTGATTGAATCCGATGGACAGGCAATAAATGTACCGGCAGAGGCAATTCAATTGGCAAGAATAGTACCTGAGCCAGATGATTATAATATTGCGTTAAACAAGAGAGAACATTAATGAATAAAGAAATTTTGATGGTCGTAGATGTCGTCTCAAATGAGAAGGGCGTAGCAAAAGATATTATATTCGAGGCGATCGAAGCTGCATTGGCCAGTGCGACTAAAAAACGTGCTCGTGAAGACATTGAATCCAGGGTATCGATAAATCGAGAAACTGGTGACTATGATACGTTCCGGCAATGGGAAGTCATTGAAGATGATATCGAATTATTAGAATTTCCTACCAGGCAAATTAGTTTGTCTGATGCCATCGAGAAAGATCCAAATCTAAGTCTTGGTGAGTTTGTGGAAGAACCCATGGATTCGGTTGAATTTGGACGAATTGCAGCCCAGACAGCCAAACAAGTTATTGTACAAAAAGTTAGAGAAGCAGAAAGAAACCAGGTAATAGAGGCTTATCAAGATCGTGTAGGTGAAATGGTGGGAGGTATTGTCAAAAGAGTAGAAAGGAATGGTGTGATTGTTGACCTTGGGCAGAATGCAGAGGCATTAATTTCCAGGGAAGAAATGATACCTCGTGAAGCTGTGCGCCCGGGAGATAGGGTCAGAGCATACTTAAAAAGTGTTCGCTCTGAAGTCAGAGGGCCACAACTTTTTCTAAGCCGTACTGCGCCTGAATTATTAATTGAGTTATTCAAGATTGAAGTGCCCGAAATTAATGAAGGCATGATCGAAATTATTAATGGTGCACGTGACCCAGGATCTCGTGCAAAAATTGCAGTCAAGGCAAATGATCCACGTATTGATCCTATCGGCGCATGCGTAGGTATGAGAGGTTCTCGAGTTCAGGCTGTATCGAATGAGCTCGGTGGAGAACGTGTAGACATAATATTGTGGGACGATAATCCTGCGCAGTTTGTTATCAATGCCATGGCACCGGCTGAGGTTGCATCTATCCTGGTAGATGAAGATTCTCATAGCATGGAGGTGGCTGTTGAAGAGGAGAGCTTGTCTCAAGCTATTGGTCGAGGCGGACAGAATGTAAGGCTTGCCAGTCAACTCTCTGGATGGGTTCTGAATGTAATGTCTGTTCAACAAGCTGATGAGAAAAGTGAGGTTGAATCTCAGGAGTTAGCAAAAATATTTATGGACCATCTTGGCGTAGATGAAGAAGTTGCGAATATCCTTGTGCAGGAAGGATTTTCTAGTATTGAGGAAGTTGCCTATGTACCTGAAAATGAATTGACTGATGTTGCTGAATTTGATGAATCCTTGGTTAAGGAAATCCGGGATCGGGCAAGGGATGTAATGTTAACTCGAGCGATTGTTAGCGAAGAAAAACTGGTAGAGATAGGTCCCACTGAAGATTTGCTAGCCATGGATGGAATGAATGAATCAATTGCTTATGAGTTAGCCGCAAAGGGAATTATTACAGTTGAGGACCTGGCCGACCAGGCTGTTGATGATTTACTGGAAATTGAAGGTATGAATGAAGAAACAGCAGGTAAGTTAATTATGACTGCTCGTATTCCGTGGTTTGAAGCAGAAGAAGATAAAAACAGGAGGGTGACAGATGCCTGATGTAACGGTAAGTCAATATGCTGATGTAATTGGCATCCCTGTTGATCGTTTAGTTGAGCAATTGGTCGAAGCAGGGTTATCTGAAAAGTTAGCTGGTGATGTAATTTCTGATATTGAAAAATCTGAATTACTTAAATTTTTGCGACGTAAACACGGTAAAAACTCATCAACTGAGCCGCGAAAAATTACCTTAAAACGGAAATCAGTAAGTGAAATTAAGGTACCAATTAGTAGCCCTGGAGGCAGATTCAAGCAACGTTCGAAGATGGTTAGTGTCGAGTACCGTAAAAAGAAGACATATGCTAAACGTGGTGTCATTGTAGAAGAGGAAGCCAAACAGAAGGCCCTGGACGATGAACAAGCCGTTCTAGAAGCTGATGCTATTGTGCAGCAAGAGATTGAAGATAACAAAATTGAAAATACAGTAGCACCGATAGCAGAAAATGATACTAATGTTGATGTGCAGGATCAGATTGATGTTAACAAAATAGTAGAAGGCATGCAGACGGCTGCATCTAACGACATAGATAGTCCTGTAAGTAACGATAAGGAAGGTGCTGACGTCGTTGTGGCGCCGACTACAGAAACCGTAGAAGACAAACCAAAACAAACGACTGAGCGAGGCAAAGCAAAAAAATCGGAATCAGAATCGAAAAAATCAGAAAAGGGTGTTTATCGTAAGGAGTTACATGTTGCGACTGATAAATCAGGTCGCCGTAGAAAGAAACCTAAAAGAGCACCTTCCGTTGTAGATCGTCCGTCTCACCACGCGTTTGAAATGCCTACAGCACCAATGGTTAGAGAGGTTGAACTTCCTGAAAGTATTACGGTAGCAGATCTTGCCCAACGGATGTCGGTTAAAGGAATAGAAGTTGTAAAAGCAATGATGAACCTGGGTAGTATGGTTACCATAAATCAGACTATTGATCAGGAAACTGCAGCGGTAGTGGTAGAGGAAATGGGGCATACAGCCAAATTACTCAAAGATAACGCGCTGGAAGAAGAAATTATTCAAACAGC
>CAUZRI010000256.1:0-2894 GCA_963582285.1 Gammaproteobacteria bacterium
TATGCAATTGCACCTGCATTCTTATCTGTAGCTGATCCTCCAATATCCACTCAGCAAGTTGCTTTGGCTCAAGCTCCTCCTTACTAGGAGAAAATAAAACTTCGCCAACTTTTTCTAACAAAGCATGCTGCGTCACTTTTTCCCGAGCCCAGAGATAATCTTCTTTATTACAAATAACAAATTTAACTTGGTCTTGAGGATGAAGGTATTCAATATTGCTTTCCAGGTTTCTATGCATTTCATCCGAGCCTGGTGTTTTTAAATCCATGACTTTGATGACGCGATTATCGACTTTTGAGATATCCACTGCACCGCTGGTTTCAAGTGAAACGTAATAGTTCAAATCACACAAAGCCGTCAATAAGACATGGCAGTCTTCCTGAGCAAGAGGCTCACCACCAGTTACAGTTATGTGCTTGGTATTGTAGGGTTTGATTTCCTGCAGAATATTTTCTAGTTCATAAATAACACCACCACTGAAAGCATAGGCAGTATCGCAATACTGACAACGCAGAGGGCAGCCGGTAAGACGAATAAATACTGTCGGGATGCCAACCGTACTTGTCTCACCCTGGAGAGAATAAAAAATTTCTGTGATACGGAGCTTAGCGCCCATGTGTATTTCTGACCAAAGATTTTAGTTGTTTTAGGAAAGGTGAAAAAAATCAGTATTGAAAATTAATTATCCATTTCAACAAGGTACTCACTGGCTATTTCTATTTCTGAGGTGCTGTCTGGGTAAGCCTGGCTGATCTGTTGCCAAGTTAAAGCGGCTTGACCTGCATTTCCCATTTCGCGATACACAGTACCCAACCTCAACATGGCAGTTGGCGCTTTCGGGTCTTGAGGATATTCATTAATAAGGCGCTGCAACACAACAATAGCCCGGTTATAGCTTCCCGTGAGCTCGAAGGCAGCACCCTGCCAATAAAGAGTATTAGTTAAATATCGCCCCACTGGGTACACATCAATATATTGTTGAAATAAGGTAATTGAATCCTGGAACGCCTCTTCTTCGAGCAATAGATTTAATGCCTGACGATATAATGCCTGCTCACTTTGAGGTGGATTATTTAAGACAGCTGCACCGGTTGATAATGACGTGTTTCCTGGAACAAAACCTGGCGGGATTTCTGATGAATTCTGACCTGCTGCGTCCTGGGCAATTGGGTTTTCTTGAGAGAACTGTCCAGTTGGAGATTGTGACGGTTGGGTGGCTTGAGTGGAAATAGGTGCCTGGCCGCCTTGAAAAGCCTGAACCTGATTGTATAGCTCGCCGATGCGCGAATCTGTATCAACATAACGCTCACGTTGCTCCATTTCCATGCGTCGAATCAGGTTTGACTGAACCTCTACAAGACCACGAAGATCCTGAACTTCTGATTGCAGAGATTCCAACTGCAAATACATATTCACCATAATTTCATTTTGGTTATTGTTTGGTGTTTGTTGAGAAACAGATTGAGACTGCCCCGCCTCTACTACTGTTACTGGAACCTGAGCCACGGCAACCTGGAAATTAATACAGCCAAACAGAATGATTGGATTGATCAAAAAACTTTTTGCTCTTTGCATTTTTCCTCTCCGCCAAAAATTAAGCCGGGCGAACCCGGCTTAAATTATTCTGTTGTTGTATGTCTAAAACCTAGTGAATTTCAACCCGGCGATTTCTTGAATAAGCAGAATCGCTTGATCCTGAATCCACTGCGTTTTCTTCACCATAACTAATTGTTTCTAACTGACCGGAAGAGACACCCTGCACTTGCAAGTAACGTTCAACAGCTTGTGCGCGACGCTCGCCTAAAGCCAAGTTGTATTCACGTGTACCACGCTCATCTGCATGGCCTTCCAGGCGATAATTTGCTGAAGGTGTGTTTTTCAGATAATTAGCATGATGAACCAGAGCAGCCCGAGCCTCTGCGCTCAAGTCAGAACGGTCAAATTCGAAATAAAACACAGTGGTGTCCATAGCCAGATCACGTTCACGTATCTGTGATTGAGTCAGACCTACATTAGGGTCTGTACCTGAAGTAGTAGCACCACCATTTCCATCGTTACCAGAAGAACTGGAATCACCTGGTCCACCCATGCCATCAGATCCGCCAGATTCATCGGTATCTGTAGATGCACATGATGCCAGTGTTAGGGAAAACAGCATTGCCATTCCCAGTTTAAATATTTTATCAGTTTGCATACCTACTCCTCTCGTTCACTATGCGGTCTTTATTTGTTCAATATTTGTTCAGTATCAATTCAATAATCGTTCATGAAGCCCATATATGCAGGTCAAAGAGGCAATTACTACCAATTCTAAGCCCGGGGACCGAAACCCACTAATTTTCACTAATTTTGTTCAGTAAAACAACACTTTAATTAAGTTATTACAAAAAAAAATAAAGTGTTAATCAAAAAAGGGAGACCAAGACGGCTCCCTGACATCACCTTGCGCGGATGGTAGCTGGAACTTAACGCGCCCGTCAATGGAAACTGCGTTTAAAATCCCTCTGTTTCCGGCTTTTGAGGCATAAATCACCATACTCGCATTGGGAGCAATACTGGGAGATTCATCCAGTGATGTTTCGGTCAAAGTCCGAATAGTTCCCCTGTCAATATTCATAATAGCCAGATGATATTCATCACTTGTGTTAAATCGATGCACCAGCAACAAATTTGAACCATCCGGCAACATCGCCCCTTTGGAGTTATAGGTTCCCTCGAAGGTCAGCCGTTCGACCCAGCCTGTATCCAGAGAAACCTGGTATAACTGCGGTCGACTATTACCTCCGCGCTCCGAAGTAAAAATCAGCGATTCACCGTCCGGTGTCCAACTAGGCTCTGTGTCTATAGCAAAGTGATTGGTTATCCGGCGTAAACCCCGAGTCCGTAAATCCATA
>CAUZRI010000257.1:0-2865 GCA_963582285.1 Gammaproteobacteria bacterium
TATCACTGTCACTGGTTCAGAAAAGTCATCTCTGCCTGTACCCATGCCCATCAGCATGATGATTTGGAGTGGTCCCGGAGAGGATGCCATGATTATTAAAATTGGCTCTGCTTATCAGACAGCAACTCAGCACAGGGTACCACCACCTGAATTTGGACCTGTAAATTAAATATAGGGAGTCCACGTTGCAGGACACACAAACCAAAGACAGTGTATTAAGGGAATCTGACTCGGATTTTTCCCTCGTAGAAACGATACTATGGGAATCCTGTTGCGGGTTTTGGCTGTTACCAGAACATCTTGCACGGTTAAAGTCATCCGCAGAACATTTTTCCTGGCAATATGATGAAAAAGACATTCAACAACAACTGGACATATGTGTTGATGGCCTGGATCGCGCCCCCCATTTGATAAGAGTCCTGGTTGATAAAAACGGTAATGTAATATTATCTATTGAGCTTTCAAGTGAGAACAGGACAGCGGTCCGTGCCGGTTTGGCAAAGCAATGTATTGATGTCGAAAATGATTTTATTTATCACAAAACGACACGCCGTGAAATATATGAAGATGCTGCTGCGGGCATGTCAGAAGTGGATGAGGTGTTACTGTGGAACGCTAAAGGTGAGGTCACTGAATCTTGCACTTCAAATATCTTATTCGAACTGGAAGATAAGATGTACACACCACCAGCTAGCTGTGGTTTATTACCTGGTACACTACGTGCCAACTTACTTGAAGAAGGCAGCATAGAAGAGCGTCCTATTCATACTCACCAATTGCAGGACTGCACTAAAATCTATCTAATAAACTCAGCCATAGGCTGGCGAGAAGTTATATTTATTTCTTAATCATTTTGCTTTATTACAGTTCTTCAATTTAGTTTCATCAAAATAATTTTATTATAATCATTACTGTGGCTAATAATGCATTTTCAAAGTGGATAGTAATTTTTTGTCTCATTGTTGCGGGAGAAATGATTTTTAGCCTGCCGTTTCATGTGACACGTTATTTTCGTCCAACTTTTCTGGATGTTTTTAAACTTTCAAATACTGCATTGGGCGATATATTTGCTATATATGGCATAACAGCCATGCTCGCCTATTTTCCTGGCGGTGCTATTGCAGATCGCTATTCCGCAAAAAAATTAATGACAATCTCATTAATTGCAACTTCCCTCGGTGGTCTTTATATGGCACAGATACCTGATGCAATGGGTCTAAGGTTCCTCTATGCATATTGGGGTATTACTTCTATTTTACTATTTTGGGCGGCATTGATACGTACAACACGTGATTGGGGGGGAAGCCTGGCACAAGGTAAAGCGTTTGGTCTACTTGATGGAGGCAGGGGTTTTGTTGCTGCAGCTGCAGCAAGTTTAAGCGTGATCATATTTAGTCAATTAATGCCGGCAGAGTTAGATAGTGTTAATAACACAGACCGTACTCATGCTCTACAAGCCGTGGTTTACCTATATACAATATTTACTATAGCCAGCGGTTTACTGATATGGTTCTTTATCCCCGAGGTAAAGAACCACACCCCTCCTCTGAAAAATTCAATTTACAATATGCAATTCGTGTTATCAAAACACATAGTTTGGTTACAGGCGATAATTGTTATATGTGCTTATTGCGGATACAAGGGACTCGACAATTATGCATTGTACGCCGTTGAAGTATTGGGCATGAATGAGATTGAGTCAGCAAGATTTACATCCATATCAGCTTACCTTCGTCCCCTGGGTGCAATTACTGCCGGATTTCTTGTTGATAAATTCTGTGCAAGTAAAATTATTAAACATGGGTTCTTAATATTAGTAATAAGTTATTTTATTCTGGCAATTTCTACGCCCTCAACATTTTTGTTATATATCATCTATACCAACATTATTGTTACATTCATTGCGGTATTCGCAATTAGAGGTGTATATTTTGCGTTAGTGGAAGAATCAAAAGTTTCAAAAAATATTACAGGCACTGCAGTCGGCCTAATATCAGTAATAGGTTTTACTCCGGATGTTTTTTTTGCATCGATTGCAGGCCGGTTACTGGACGCTAATCCTGGCATTGAAGGTCACCAACATTTTTTTATACTACTCACAGTATTTTCTGTAATTGGTATGGTTACAACCATAATTTTTTCTCGCATGAATATTACCAATGAGGAAAAAATAATATAACCACACACCAATATATTTCACTTGGCTGTCTCAAAGCGAGCGATAGTATTAATATATTTTATTTAAGGAGCCATTAGACATGAGAATAGCGGAGTTTGAAGACAAACTATCAGCGCTTTTTACCAATACTGCAAAGGCGCACCATGAAGCATTTAAATCAACCAATGGAAATGATGCTGAATGGCCTATTTGGTATGCGAGTTACATACAAGATCCAATATCAGAAATTTTGGACACACCTTTTCTAAAAAGTAATCTTATTTACTGCCTGATGAATGCAGACTTTGAATACACAGCAAAGGAAGTGGATACATAATGGCAATGTTTTTATTCCAAACATTTTATACAACACTTCGCACCATCCGATATTCCGACAAAAGATAGTCTGGCGCTTTATTAAAGTCCCAGCTGTCCGTACTGCAAAATGGTCATTAAAATCATCAATCAGTTGAATGTGAATATCGAACTTAGAAATATAGACGAAAATATGAAATATCGAAATGAATTAGTGTCAGAACGTGGTCGCGCTACAGTCCCGGTACTTAATATTGCTACACCTAAGGGTGATGAAAGATGGATGCCTGAATCACGTGACATCATTAAATACCTGGAGAAGATGTACAACAATAATACTTAGAACAAATGACATTAAGCTTGATAGACTAGCAAAAATTGCTAAGAAACAA
>CAUZRI010000258.1:0-2864 GCA_963582285.1 Gammaproteobacteria bacterium
GTTGGAAATAATCCCGCTTATGCCACACATATCAATCTTGCAATCCCGAACATATCCAAATTATTGTGCATACAATTTAATGTAATCCTCAACACAGCCTTTTAACGAAAAGTTTTGCAGCACCCTGCTTTTGGCATTTGCACCCAGCTCTTTTTGTAAAGAATGATTATTGCTTAGAGAGAATATAGCCTTGGCCATCGCTTCTGGTTTTTTCACAGGTACTAGAATCCCACTCTCGCCATTAATTATTGCCTCCCGATTACCGCCAACATTTGTTGCTATTACAGGTAATCCAGCTGACATTTTTTCAAGCAGGCTATTTGAGAAACCCTCCTGGTGCGAAGCGATTACGCCGATATCAGCACAAGACACTAAATCTTGAACATCAGTACGTTCACCCGTAAAAACAATATTATTTGTCATATTGGATTCTTGAATCAGTTTTAGTATCGCATGCCTATTGCCTGTATCTTTACCAACGCAGATCAACCGCCAGTCTTTAGGAAGATCATCTTTGATAATAGACAAGGCCTGTATTAGATCTGCATGACCTTTATAATCAATTAGATTTGCCACATAAATAATTATAAAAGAAGTTTCTAAGACGTCCCACTTCTCACGTATTATCTGACATATATTCTTTTCAGCTGGAATAATCTCTCGAACGCCATTGTAAATTAATTCCAATTTATTCTCTGACACACCTTCACTAATAAGCTCATTTAACACAGATCTTGAATTCCCTGAAATTCTAGACATAGTTTTATGTAACAGACGTTCTGTCAGTACTGAAACCGGCTTTCCCTGCTGATAATGGTTCAGACTTCGCCTACTCATAATTCTACGACTAAAAGGGGTAAGCAATGATGCCAGACCACCAATTAAATACGCCTTTGGGAGAAAGAAATGAACAATTTTGGGACGAAGTACAATTAACTTCATTAAAATATAGAGATAAAGAAGGACATTTCTTAAAGGTTCAATAAACTTGAGTTCAGGTTGATAAATGATAAAACCAAGATCCTTTAGTCTATTTCCAATATAACCTTCAGGCTTCAATGCCAGTACTGAAATATCCATGCCCCTGGCTTTTAATAACGGCAAGATATTTAAAAGGTGATTTTCAGTCCCGCCATTATCCAGAGAACTAATTATTATTAATATCTTCAAGTAATCACAAATCAGAAATACAGGCAAGTACCCTGGAAGCCATTATATTCCAGTCAAAATAATTTTCAGCATATTCACGTGCTGCAATTTGATTTTTAGATTTATCAGAACCATCACTCATTACCTCCATCAATTTTTGTGACAGTTCATTTACATCGTCAGGTTGATAAAATCTAATCCAATCAGTGGCCTCTGCTTCCAAAAGCTCAGGTATATCTGAACAAATTACAACTCGGCCAGCTGCGGCATAATCTCTAATCTTAATAGCAGACAGCCCAATTTCCATATTTCTTTGCTGGGTAAATGGCGCAATTGCAATATCAAAACTATTGATAATCAAGTTTGCCTTTTGTCGACTAATATATCCCAGAAAATCTATTATTGTGCTAACACCTAATTCATCAGCCAATCTTCTGATACGGGGCAAATCCGGTCCGTCACCTGCAATGACTAATCGTACATTTTTTAGATCATTTAAATTAGCAAGCGCCTTAACTGCTGTCTCCAATCCTTGCCAGGGAACAATTCCACCGATAAAACCAATACGGGTGATTGACACATCCCATTCCAATTCATTCAACACCTGTTTACGATCCATGGGATAGAATCTGGATATATCTGTACCGTTTCCAATCACCGTAATTTTTTTATTGGAAACGCCACCTTCCTCCAATAAACGCCTCAGCCCTTTTGTTACCGTACGATTCATATGGGCAGTTTGTGCCGAAAATATTTGCAAGGTAGATTCAATCCTAGCGAGAAAATTATTACCAGTCCTTTCACGTCTCTCAGTGGCAAGCCAGCCATTGTGTTCCACAATTACTTTCATGAATAATAATCTGGCAACCAGATTGACCAGTACTGTTAAGGCAACAGCCCGTGTATATAGCACCTTGTAATTACCTGTAAGGCGGTACCATATTAACAGCGGTATCTGCAGTATACTGTCTAATGAACCTGGCAATCCAAATCTGCAGAGACTCATTGACCATGTACCCACATTACGGAATATTTCAGGCGCCTCCTCATCTACCTGTCGACGAGGGGCGATTAACTTGACTTCATGACCATTGTTCATAAAGTATTCCGCCAAGGACAACTGATGCTGTGCTCCTCCCTCCCCTTTTATTATATTGGTAAGGCTTATCATCAATATTTTATAATTTTTATGGGTGGTCAAGACTGGTGCATTCTAATAGAGCAGTTCGACTTTATAAATTTCCACAACCTGATAATCTAATTATTTTGAGTGGATAAAAAAAGCGAGATGGGTTTTATATTAATATCATTAATTATATTAATTCGGAGGATCTCTTTACTGCAAGGACATTTTGATACAAATTTAATAATTTATGACCTTGAGTTTCCCATGAGTATTTTTTGAACAACTCAGATAATCGATATTCATCAACGACATAATCTTTTCTTTGTTGATATAGCTCGTGCATCGCTCGTGCTATGTCTTCTGGGTCAGTCTGATCCATAGTGATACCCACTCGCTCCCTATCGATAAATGCCTTCATTTCCGGCAGGTTAGAAACACAGGCTGGTATACCAGAAAAGGCCATTTCAAAAAGCTTATTCGGCATGCAATATCGATAACTCAGGCAGTTATCCTGTATAGGGATAACGCCGATATCAGCTGATTTTATATATGTCATTACTATCTCTGGTGACACGCTTGGTACTAAATG
>CAUZRI010000259.1:0-2852 GCA_963582285.1 Gammaproteobacteria bacterium
ACTGTTGGGTATGTTTTGCTTCGGCAACCTGATGAAAGAGAGTGGTGTTGTGGAACGACTTAGTGACACGGCGCAAAACGCTTTGATTAATATTACTACTATATTTCTGGGCCTGGGTGTAGGTTCCAAACTCAACTCAGATGAATTCCTCAATGTGGAAACGATGGGTATACTCCTGCTGGGTATTGTGGCTTTTAGCATAGGTACAGCCGCTGGTATTTTAATGGCAAAACTGATGAACAAGTTTGGCAATACACCCATCAACCCCTTGATTGGAGCAGCCGGTGTTTCCGCTGTACCCATGGCAGCCCGAGTTGCCAACAAGGTTGGACTTGAAGCTAATCCACAAAACTTCTTGCTGATGCATGCCATGGGTCCGAATGTGGCAGGGGTTATCGGCTCGGCTGTGGCGGCGGGGGTGATGATTAGCTACCTTGGATAACGGATCCAAGAAACAGGATACAAGATACATTAGGAATGCTTATAGTTACTGTGACAAGCGCAGGATTGAGTGAAATTTAGATAAATTGTTTGACAAGGAAGCTAAGCAATTCACGATTATGAGCATCCTACATCTACATTATTCAGTTCAAATTCATTTCCAAATCCGTATGATGGAACTCAAAGAGGGCAATATTATGCGTAAATTTTCATTTTGACCGATTTTTAACACCGAATCAAAGATCTGAATTAGGGCTTTATTGCCCATGCTATTATTTCCTTTTTTCAAAACATACATTAATCCATTTTGAAGAAAATAAAGATTATCCATGCCTTGGTATTATCGGCCGGAATTTAAATAGCCTTAATTAAAAAATGGATAAATTAAATTGCTTGGCTCAGCTCAATAGCTCCGAGGCGAATGTCTTGGTGGGAGTGAGGACTTTAAATTTTGGATGCCGCTAGTTCTGACCTGTAGGTCCAGCAGCAGCAGGATCGCGGATGCGGCGGTTGAATTCCATCTCATCAATAGGGGCAAAAATTTGCTCCATTAGTTCACCGTTCAGAGTGTCCGGTGACTGCGGGTTGAAAATTTTGGTGTCACTGGTCCAGGGTTCGCGGTACAGATCCGGATCATTTACCGTAATGGTCATTTCCAAAGTATCGCCAACACGGCGCCAATGTTCTTCAATCAGGGCAAAATCTGAAACTTGATTCCCCCATTCGTCCATCCAGGCACGGCCATCTAGTCCCACGGTTTTTACCACCAGCGTATCGTTTTCCCATTCACCCACTGAATAACCATACCAGTATGGGCCGGCTATAATGACATCTGGCACTTCTCGATCATCAGTCCAGATTGTGCGCCAGTGTTTTCCCCACTCGAAAACCTGTACAACTCTGTTATCAAACTGGATAAATTCCCATGGACGGCCATAGACCAAGGTGCGGTACAGGCCAGGGGGGTTGGCATCACCCAGAGGGTCATTGCCCAAGGCGGGCATGGTCTGACGGGGCCCTTTGCCGGGAACATTGTTATCAAACTGTAATTGGCCTGCTTTGGTAAAGGGTAATTCTCCTGCAGACCACTGGGACATGGGATACCCTTGCGATCCTGAGCCGCGAAGGAAAACGCCATTCAGATCGGGCTGTGCCAGGGAGATCAAAGGAGCTAGGAGACTGATCAGTGATATTAAGGCAATGGATATTCGCATGTTCAGTCTCCTTCACTGTCAGTTAATGTGGATGCTGGCGGTTCACCGTTAATTAATACTTCACAATTAAACAGACATTCTCCCACAGGCGCATCGGTGCGTGATGGATGGACGCGAAACTCAACAACGTCACCCGGTCTGAAAGTTGCCCGGGTCCAGCCGCTGGATCGTGACATAAGGACCGGGCTTGCTAGTTCAATAGCGTAATTAGTTATAGTTCCTGCGTCGTCCTCGATATCGAGAAACAGGGCGGAATGGGGGTTACGCCAGCGAAATTCAGTGACAGCCCCGGTTACAGTTATAAATTGATTCTGGTCATAGGATACGGCTGTCCCATGGTGAGAATACGTGAGAGGGACATGCGATAACAGAAACAAACAACAAAAAATGGATTGCGGTAGATGAAGGACGGCAGAGGTCTTTAAAGTCTTCATGTTGATGCTCCTGGCAAATCTGTTCACCGAGTATAGGTCGTGTAGTTCTCCTATGACAACTAGTTTGAAAAGGTTACGAAAACCGGGTTATCCACTATCCTCAGAAGTGTGATAAGTTTTAAGCAATAATTTACAGGGGGAGACTATGGCAGACAATTCTGGGAAGGGAAAAACAAGTAATACTAAGGGAGTATCTGGCATCAGCCGCCGCAAGGTGCTGCGTTCTGCAGTCTCTGCTACGTCAGTTAGTTTGATACCATTGGCCAGTACTTCTTGTACCACACCTATACAAACTTCAGCCTTAGTGCTTTCTGATGAGGCACAGACCCTCCTTGAATTCTTTGTCGACCGACTCATTCCTGCAGACGAAAATGGCCCAGGTGCTGTAGCAGCCGGTGTCCCGAATTATATAAATAATACCCTTGCCGACTGGAATAGTGCGGAATTAGAGACTTTGACGGAAGGTTTGTTAATGTTGTCTCGCACTGCTGCGGTTCGATATGGCCGAGAATTTCCCATTCTTTCTGAGTCCAATAAAGATGCGCTGCTTATGGATATGGAAGACGGAAACATTGAAGGCTTTGAGAACTCATCTCAGGTGTTCAGCCGATTGCATCGATTGACTTTGGAAGGCATGTTCAGTGACCCGTATTACGGAGGCAACTACAATTATGCTGGTTGGGATCTTATCGGTTACCCCGGTGCTGTAATGGCAAGCTCACCTGATATGCAAAGAATGGGAGGGAAACTTCCGTCATTGCAT
>CAUZRI010000260.1:0-2847 GCA_963582285.1 Gammaproteobacteria bacterium
TAATATTTTTTTCAAAACTTATACCTCGCTCATGCACTCGTCGAACCAGGTTATCCGTTGGAGCCTGCAAATAAATTACAAGATCCGGTGCAGGCACATCAAGTGTTAACCGATCATAAACCTGATAATAAAGATCCAGCTCGTGCTCATCCAGAGTTACTTTGGCAAACAAACTATCTTTTTGAATTATAAAATCCGCCACTAGCGCCGGTTTAAACATGTCCGTCTGTTTTAGTACTTCTACCTGGCGTACCCTTTGAAAGAGAAAGTGAAGTTGCGTCGGTAAGGCAGCAGAGCGCGGATCCTGATAAAATTTTGGTAAAAATGGATTTTCTGATGCCGCTTCAAGTAACAAATCAGTCCCCAGGGTTTCAGCAAGTCGTCGAGCCAGGGTTGTCTTGCCTACACCAATAGGACCTTCAACGACGATATATTCAGGGCTAACTTTACTCATTCTTTATATTATATCCGGTGCCTTAACACCTAGTTTTACAATTAATTCACTGACATTACCTAGATCAGGAATTTCTATATCATCATCTATCTCCATAAGTGGATACAGTACAAAATGCCTGACTCCAATTTCTGGATGAGGTATTGTCAACCTTTCAGTGCACATTTTTTGCTTTCCATATAACAGTATATCAAGATCCAGGGTTCGTGGTCCCCAATGTCGGGTACGTTGGCGACCATGTTGATGTTCAATATCCTGCAAAGTCTCTAAAAGTTTAATCGCAGACAAAATAGTATCCAATTTTGCAACAGCATTAATGAAATCTGGCTGATCCTGTGGCCCAGATGGCGAACTTTTATACAGGGATGATTTTACTAACAGTTTTGTGTTTGGTATACGTCCTAACTCATCTAATGCTGTGTTTATTTGTGTTACAGGGTTATCGAGGTTACTCCCTAAACCAATATAGACTATGGTCATGTATTGCCGGATTTAGGTGGTTGGTGTCGATTACGACGGCGTCTTTTATTTCGTGGTTGTGTTACAGCCTGCGATTGTCCTTGCCCTTGTTTTTCTATGAAATCTGTCCACCATTCTGCCAATTGACTGTCACTTCCATCCGTTGCGGCACGTAATAACAAAAAATCATAACCGGCTCGAAATTTTGGATGTTGGATGAGTCGAATTGGACGGCTACCCTTTGTGCGTTTCAATCGAATTTGTAATTGCCATATATCTCTTGCCATCTGCGAAAATCGTCGTGGCATGGAGGTACGCGTTACCTGTTTTGATATGACTACATCACTAGCCAGGGTAATCGCATCCAGTTCAGACATTCCATTTTTCATATACTCCTTGGCCATATTTATCATTGGTGTCCATAGTAAGGCAGCGATTAAATAACCAGGAGTTATCGGCTTATCTTCAGAAACCCGAAGATCGGTATTCTTCAAGGCATTTATTAGTAAAGTGTGGGGATACCCGCCCTCTTGTTCCTCTAAAATTTCCTCGGTTTGAGGAAATAAAACGCCAAACAGATTAAATCGACGTAACTGCTCAAAGGTCTGTAATGCTACGCCACCTGAGAAGAGTTTAATCACTTCTTCAAATAATCTGGCAGGTGGCATTTCATTTAATAATTCATTTAATTCAAATAACGGTTTTTCTGCCTCGGGGTCTATCCTAAAACCCAGTTTTACAGCAAACCGAACCGCGCGAAGCATTCGTACTGGATCTTCGATATAGCGCTGAGCAGGATTACCAATGAGGCGAATATGACCCGCCTTGATATCATTTAATCCACCGACATAATCGATTACACTAAAATCTTCGATACTGTAATAAAGTGCATTAACAGTAAAATCACGTCGCCAGACATCTTCCTCTAGGGTGCCGTATACATTGTCCCGAATAATTCTGCCTTCAATCACATGACCATCATCATTTGCTTCACTATGCTGAGCTCGAAAGGTTGATACCTCGATAATCTCACTGCCATATCGGACATGGGCAAGACGAAATCGCCTACCAATCAATCTACTATTGCGAAACAACTCACGGATTTGTTCGGGATGGGCATTGGTCGCCACATCAAAATCCTTGGGCTCTCGTCCGAGTAATAAATCTCGAACACTACCGCCCACTAGATAAGCATCATAACCACCACTTTTTAGACGATACAACACCTTTAATGCACTATCATTTATATGGTTACGGGAAATATTATGTTCAGCCCTGGGGATGATCCGCGGCTTTGGACGTATTGGGTGAATGTTTGAGGATTTTTTATCTATCTTCATATTGCCATTATCCATGAAGAATAATTTGGGGGAAGTACTATAATCATAATTTAGCTTATTAACAAAAAAATACAAAAACCTGTACTTAATCAACCTATCTTCCTATAACTTCTCACTATCATCCTTAGTCATTCAACAGTATTATAGCGGTTTCCCCTAGCATTGCTCCCTTCGTCTAGTGGCCTAGGACGCTGGCCTCTCACGCCGGAAACACGAGTTCGAGTCTCGTAGGGAGCGCCAATTAAATCAAAGAGTTATGTCTTATTTAAATTTCAGTGAAGGAATTTAGGTAAGTTTTAGGTAATTACTGCTATGTATAAATGCCCATGTCTATAGCTTTAATCTAATGTCTCCTTTACCTCAGAAAGCGGACGTTCACGGTATAGAGTGCAAATTTACCAATCTAAGGTCTGCTTCGTGCCGATACTGTTGAAAAACTCAAAAATATGAAAAGGCTAAATTTCAGTCAAGAACCAATTACATCGAAAGTACGATACTGTAGTATGTGCGCACCCGTCGGACACTCCATTTTCATAGTAACTTATCTCTGAGAGATTCATAAGGTGTTCTGCCCTTGTGTGCACCGTGTGGCCG
>CAUZRI010000261.1:0-2777 GCA_963582285.1 Gammaproteobacteria bacterium
ACATGCTATAAGTTGAGAGCTATGCTTACCTTGTTAATACCAGTTGTGGGTGCTGCAGATACCCAGTTAGGTATGACCGCCCTCTACGGAGGGCGTTTTTATGTCTGCTATTAAGGTGCCCAAAGCGGACATACATTATTTTTCTTTGTGAATAGGATTTCGGTATTTGTGAGTAATATCTACTTAATAGGATTAATTACCTCATAATGTTAATGATTCAGCTACTATAAGGAACCAAAAAGGGGGAAAAGTCTGATGAAATCATCACTCGCATTTATATGCCTGTTACTTACTGGCTCAATTCAAGCACAAATTCCGTCCAGCATATCGTTATCAGACAGGCAACCCATAATGCTTGAACGGACTCCCTTGCAGATACTGCAAGACCCGTATTTAGATATTAGTGGTGTCGCCGTGGACCCGGTGCGTGACGAGATTGTGTTGTTAACGGGACAGAGAGATGCACAGATCATGGTTTACGATCGCATGGCTGATACTCCTGCCGAAGTCGAAATACTTCAACCCAAGCGAGTGATTAAAGGACCGAAGACAAAAATCGGGGCTCCAGGAATTTACGTGGATTCAAAAACTGGGGAAATATATACAGTGGACACAACCCATGGTATGTACGCCGGTTCAGGTAACAGGATCGTGATGTTTTCACATTCAATCGAGGGAAACAAACCGCCTGAGAGGGAACTCCAGGTTCCGCACCGGGGGTTTGCCATTGCGGCTGACGAACAGGCCCAGGAATTGTACGTCACGGTTCAGCACCCACCTGCCGTAGTGGTTTATTCCAAAAGTGCGAAAGATAACGAAGCACCGCTCCGCATCCTGGAAGGATCTCAAACGAAGTTAACCGATGTTCATGGGATAGCATTAGATTCAAAAAACAAGGTAATGTTTGTGGCTAACCGTGGTTCCTGGAGTGGCCTCAATGAGGAGAGAGAGTGGAGCGGTGTCCCGATCCAACATGAAGGAGATTCCCGTACCTGGGATATCCCGACGAGAATCGAGGCGCACATGATTCCGGGGTCAGGGGAGTTTCGATCCCCTTCGATAACTGTCTACCCTTTGAAGGCCAGTGGGAATACCGCCCCGACAGGAACCATTCAAGGCCCCAGTACGCAGCTAGGTTGGCCGGCGTTTATTACACTGGATGATGAGCGTCAGGAACTCTATGTCGCCAACTCCTGGCCACATTCCATTTTGGTATTCAATGCAACAGATCGAGGTAACGCTACACCCATACGGGTGATAAAAGGCGTGGAAACAGGGCTCGACAATCCTTACGGAATCGCATTGGACGAGAAGAACGATGAAATTATTGTTGCCAATTATGGAAATCATACTGCCACCGTGTACTCAAGGACGGCTGACGGTGATACACCGCCGCTTCGAACCATTCGTTTGGCCCCGAAGGGCTACCAGGTTCCTATCTTCCAGCATCTCAGTGCCGTGGAGTACGACAGCAAAAGAGAGGAGATTCTGGTGCAGAGTTGCATCGCACAGCCGCAGATGGTGGCCTTCTCGAAGGGTGCAAAGAATGGCGATTTGCTAGCAAGGATTCTTGCAGGACAAAAGACTAAACAGGGCCGTGCGTTGCATGATATGCGCTATAATCCAACCCATGATGAAATCGTATTTGCCAATCCGAATGCCCAGGCGCTCTTAACCTTTCCTGGTGGGGCTAGCGGAGGAGAATCACCCTTGCGAGTTATTCAGGGGCCCAAAACGGGATTAATAAAATCGGACTATATAGAGGTAGATGCTGTACATGACGAATTGTACGCACCGGACATGGGCAAGATCATGGTTTTCCCACGAACCGCTGAAGGTGATGTAGCACCAATCCGGGTACTCGAAGGTCCTGCAACAGGATTGAGTGGCCAGAACGGAAGATTTGTGTCGGTGGATCCAATTAATAATTTACTTGTGGTGCCAAGCCGGGATCGACTTCTAATCTTCGACCGGACGGCCAGCGGGAATGCCAGTCCCAAAGCGGTGATAGAAAGTGAATACCTCAGTGGGATACTGCACGTCAGAGTTTATCCTCCCAAGGGTCTCATCGTGGTGTCCATGGGCGGAAAAAGAAACGGTATTGGACAGGACGAGATGTCAGGCATTGCCGTCTGGAGCATACATGACAAGGGTAATGTTCCCCCACTATATCTCCTGACCGATCCTCACGGTTCAGTCGCGGGAAGGAAAATCGCATTTAATCCCAAGGATAAAGAGATCATTGTGGGTGGCGGCATCACTGTGCGGAGATATTCCTTGCCGGAGATTTTTTAACTAATACACCACTTTTAATTAACGACTAAACTTACCCTGTTAATATCTGATAACAAGGTACGCCTCGGTAATACTATGATAGATATGACTGCCCTCAGAAATGGGGGCGTTTTTATTTAACCAAAACAATACTTATTTAATGTAATGATTTTGAATCAGAGTTATTTGGTTCGAGTATTTTAATGTAGAGCTGAGGTCTGACCCCCGGCGGATAACAGACATCTAGTCCATATAACTCCATGGCCTGGTCTTCATCCATTCCGCTTTCTGTCGCATTGATATACAGACAGACCCGCTGCCTGAGCGTTGTGGTTGCTTTGACGACCTCATAATATCCAACCTCATCCATAAGCTGTTCCAGTTCGCTGACATCCATGGGGTCGGATAATGCATCGTATTCATATGGTGGTAATATTTTCATGTAAGTATCTCCAATAATAAATCAGAAGTGATTAACGCGAGATATGCTTCAATAGCTAAAT
>CAUZRI010000262.1:0-2769 GCA_963582285.1 Gammaproteobacteria bacterium
TTTCTGCTTGCATACCTACTCCATTACTGAATCAGGAAGATAAATTATATTAATAGGACAAAAATACTAGGTATGAGTTCTCATAGATTTTTAAATCATGTTATTTTTTATTTGTTCTTACTGAGGATGACAAATTACGTATCGCCTCCGCATTACTACTTGAGAAAACCTTCTCTATGGCCTCCTGTTGAGGGAACCAAGCATAACGCAGATGCTCTCTCGGTGACACTATAACTGGAGCAGGCTTTGGTAAAAGCAAGCTAAAAACATGCTCAGTATTATGAGTTACGCCCGGAGCATAGCGCCATCTCCACTCCTGGAAGATTTTGTATTTATTTATAAAATTCAAATCCATTAATAAAAAATTAGCGGTATCTATTCCTGTTTCTTCGGCGGTTTCTCGGGCTGCTGTTTGTAATAATTTCTCTCCCTGATTTTGGCTGCCGGTAATTGATTGCCAATAGCCCGGATGGTCAGCCCGCTCCAGTAATAAAACCTGTAGATCAGGAGTGTAAACTACTACTAAAACAGAAATAGGGGCTTTATATTTCTCCATAACATCAGGTAGAAACATCAGGTGAAATAGCGGGCTAACTTTGTATTAAGTAGTTCAAATATTTTAAGTTTCTTGTTTTTCAGTACGACGGAGCCGTATATGTAGTTCTTGTAATTGTTTCTCGTCTACTAAACTTGGTGCCTGCGTCAATAAGCATTGAGCGCGCTGTGTCTTGGGAAAGGCAATAACATCACGTATTGATTCTTCACCCGCCATCAAAGTAACCACACGGTCAAGCCCGAATGCAATACCGCCATGAGGTGGTGCCCCATACTGTAAGGCTTCCAATAAAAAGCCAAACTTCTCTTTGGCTTCGCTTATCTCTATATTTAGGGCATGGAATACTTTTAACTGTATATCCCGGCGATGAATACGAACTGATCCACCTCCAATTTCAGAGCCATTTAGTATCATATCAAATGCTTTCGATAAAGCTTTACCTGGGTCTGTCTCCAGTAGGTCTTCATGACCATCAGCAGGAGATGTAAACGGGTGATGAAGTGCTTGCCATCGATTTTCATCCTCATTTCGTTCAAACATTGGGAAATCTATTACCCATAAAGGTCTCCATCCAGGCTCAATAAGGTCTAAATCCTGGCCAATTTTTACGCGTAATGCACCTAATGATTCATTAACTATTTTTAACTTTCCTGCACCAAAGAATATAAGATCCCCATCATTAGCAGCTGTACGTTCAAGGATAATTTTTACTGTTTCTTCTGGTAAGAATTTCAATATAGGGGACTGTAATCCCTCAAGCCCTTTTTCAAGAGAATTGACCTTGATATAAGCAAGTCCTTTTGCACCATAAATCCCAACAAAATTAGTATAGTCATCAATTTCTTTACGAGACAGCTTGCTACCCTGAGGCACACATAATGCCGCTATACGACCACCTGGTTTCTGCGCAGCATCGCGGAATACCTTGAACTCTACTTCCTTCATAGCATCGGTAAGTTCGGTGAGCATTAACGGTATTCGCAAGTCAGGCTTATCAGATCCATATTTCAGCATGGCCTCAGAAAATGCCATACGTGGAAAAGGGGATTGCAGCTTAGTTTGTAATACATTGCTGAATAAATTACAGATCATTTCTTCCATCAGCACCATAATCTCAGGTTCTTTGAGGAAAGATGTTTCGATATCAATCTGTGTAAATTCTGGTTGACGGTCGGCACGAAGATCTTCATCACGAAAGCATCTTGTGATTTGGTAGTACCGATCAAACCCTGAAACCATGAGTAACTGTTTAAATAATTGCGGTGATTGTGGAAGCGCAAAGAAATGCCCAGGATTTGTGCGCGACGCTACTAGATAATCACGCGCTCCTTCCGGCGTTGATTTGGTTAGTATTGGTGTTTCCACATCAATAAAATCTTTTTGGTCCAAAAATTTACGAATTTCCATTGTAACGTTGTGGCGTAATCGTAAATTTTTCTGCATCTGTGGTCGTCTAAGGTCAAGATAACGATGTTCCAGGCGGACAGTCTCACTAAGATTTTCGTCGTCCATCATGAAAGGTGGTGTCAGAGAGGTGTTAAGAATCTCGATGGATCTTGTTAGTACTTCAATCTCTCCACTTATAAGGCTTGTATTGATAGTTCCTTCCGGACGGTGGCGAACTAATCCAGTAATTTTAAGCACGTATTCGTTCCGAATTTTTTCTGCACTCTGGAATGCCAATACGTTGTCTGGATCACATACAATTTGAACTAGACCTTCACGATCACGCATATCAATAAAAATTACACCCCCGTGATCACGGCGGCGATGTACCCAGCCAAATAGTGTCACGGTTTGATTAAGGTATTGGGTGTCAATGAGACCGCAGTAATTGGTGCGCATATTATTTCTTATCGCTATCTGTTTCGTTGATCAAGGTTTTATTGTTCCCACCAGGCGAGACTACGCCCATAGAAATAATATATTTCAGTGCTTCATCTACGCTCATATCAAGTTCAATTACATCATCTTTCGGCATCATTAGGAAGAATCCTGATGTGGGGTTAGGTGTAGTAGGAACATAGACGCTTATATAATCCCCCTTCAGGTGATTAGCAACATCCCCACCGGGTTGCCCTGTCATAAATGCAATTGTCCACGCACCTTCCCGTGGGTATTGAACCAGTAGCGCTTTACGGAAAGCTTCTCCTTTATCTGAGAATATGGTGTCACTTACTTGCTTAATGCTCCAGTAAATTGATTTAACTACC
>CAUZRI010000263.1:0-2766 GCA_963582285.1 Gammaproteobacteria bacterium
GCAACAATTTTTAAATTTTAATCAGAATAAAAAAGATAAGGGTGTTGTGTGATTTATTGTTAGCTCATCTTTGTGATCGCACGTACATTAATTAAATTCTTTATTGTAATTGGTAGAGTTCTGCTATTTTTTCCAACCTTTTAAGGCCGGTCTATATAAGATATAGTTATATTTTTTATAAAAAGAAATATTAAAAATACATTTTTGATTTATTGATCTATATCATATTTGCATGGTCATTAATTCCATGAAATAATTTTTAAAATCCATATCAACACAAAGCGATCCTCAGGAGATTTGCGCGATGAATAAACTGGAGCAACTTGACCTTATTACTCATACTGGTCCGGATACCACGATGGGGTCGCTCATACGTTGTTACTGGATCCCGTTTCTCCTGGCAGAAGAATTACCAGAACCGGATTGCGCGCCAGTAAGAGTTAAGTTACTTTCAGAAGAGCTTATTGCATTCCGTGATACTGAAGGGCGTCTCGGCTTGATTGATCGATATTGTGCACATAGAGGCGTCTCCTTATGGTTTGGGAGAAACGAAGAGTCTGGACTGCGTTGTCCCTATCATGGTTGGAAGTATGATGTAAACGGGAACTGTGTTGAATTACCTTCTGAACCCGCGGGTAGTGATCTATGTAAAAGCATGAAATTAACGTCCTATCCCTGTATTGAAAAAGGTGGGGTAATTTGGACCTATATGGGACCTCCTGATTCGAAGCCAGAAATACCTGATTTTGAGTGGATGTCACTCCCGTCTGAAAACCGCTATATCGCAAAACGTTCACAAGAATGTAATTATTTGCAGGCCATGGAAGGTGGGATAGATTCAAGTCATATATCCTTTTTGCATTCGGGTGAATTGCATACCGATCCTCTGCATAAAAATACCAAAGGTGCACACTTTCAGGCAGATCGGACGCCAAAATTTGAGGTGATGGAATCAGATGGCGGCCTGCTTATAGGTGCCAGACGAAATGCAGATGAGGGAGAATATTATTGGCGCGTATCACAGTGGATTATGCCATGGTGGACCATGATCCCACCCTACGGTGACAATGCCTTAAATGGTCATGCCTGGGTACCAATAGATGATGAAAATAATTTTGCATGGTCACTTACTTATCATCCTACTCGTGCATTGACAGAGGATGAATTACAAACCATAGGAAAAGGGGGAGGCATGCATGTTGAGTTGGTTCCCGGGACATTCCGTCCAGTTATGAATAAAGAAAATGATTATCTAATGGATCGTGATGCACAAAAGTCCGGGCGCGCCTATAGTGGGATCATGGGAATCGCGATGCAGGATGCTTCATTGCAGGAAAGTATGGGCTCATTACAAAATCGGGAAAAGGAACATCTGGTATCAACAGATGCCGCGATCATGATGGCGCGTAGACGACTGTTTCAATCCGCACAAGCATTACAGAAAAATGGTACATCACCTCCCGGACTTGAGACCGTAACCCACCAGGTGCGTTCGGCCTCGTTTACTCTACCTGTTGATAAGTCTTTTTATGAAGAAAAAGCTGATGCATTTGTCGTGACAGAAGGTGTTGGTCATACCTCAATATAAATTAGACTGGGGGGTTTTATTATTAAACTGGATTCTTTGATTATCACCGGGCACCTGATATTCTTGCTATAGTCTTTTCGCATAAAATAATTTAAGGAAACATTGAATAATGTTTAAAGCAGCCGTTTCATATGATGTTGGCGATACCAGGATTCGTGAATTCGAATTTCCAGAAATTTCTGCCGATGCTGGATTACTTAAGGTTGAAAAAAGTGGCATCTGCGGTAGTGATTGGCCTTATTACAAAAAATATCCACAAAGCAAAGGTCCGTTGATCCTTGGGCACGAGGCGGTAGGTTATATTGATCGCCTGGGGAAAGATGCCGCGAGACGAATGGGCTTTAAAGAAGGTGATAGAGTTGCTTTAGAGGAATATTTGCCTTGTGGTCACTGTAAATACTGCCGCACTGCTGATTACAGATTATGCAGCGAAACCGATACACTAAATAAAGATGGCACAGTGCGCTATGGATCCACTCCAATCTCCATAGAGCCATCACTATGGGGTGGTTATAGTCAATATCAGTATTTACATCCCAATGTTGTATTACATAAAGTCCCCGATCACGTCCCAGATAAGTTGGCAACACTAGCATTACCTCTGGGAAATGGCATTGAATGGGCTTATCTACAAGGGAAGGCGAGTATTGGTGAAATAGTTGTTATTCAGGGCCCAGGACAACAAGGCCTGGCCTGTGTGGTGGCGGCAAAGGAAGCAGGTGCCGCATGTATCATCGTTAGCGGATTATCGACACCCGCTGATAAGCGCAGGCTGGCGCTCGCCAAAAAACTCGGTGCACACCATACCCTGGAGGCCGATAAAGTTGACATTATCAAGACTGTCCACGAAACAACCAATGGTGAGATGGCCGATCTTGTTATTGACTGTGCATCAGGTGGGCCCGAGACGATAGTTTCGGCGATAAAGCTTGCGCGCATACAGGGAAGGATAGTATTTGGTGGGAGTAAATTCCGTCCGATTCCAGAATTTGAGAGTGATCTATTGATTAAACGTTTTCTCACGGTTCAAGGAATGCGTGGACATAGTTTTAAATCAGTAGAGATGGCAATTCATATTATCGCATCAGGGAAATACCCATTGGAAGAAATGTGTACTCACGTATTTGGGTTAGATGATGTGGATCAGGCATTGCATACCGTTGGTGGCGAAGGGCTGC
>CAUZRI010000264.1:0-2755 GCA_963582285.1 Gammaproteobacteria bacterium
GTGCGCTGTAGAGTTCATTGACGCCGCGCATACCACCTGCACCAGGAAGATTTTGTACATCAATTCGTGCCCCCGTACTTTCTTCCATGTAAGGTGCCATCATGCGGACATATTCATCGTATCCACCTCCAGGGGCGTAGGGGATCAAAAATTTAATTACCTTGCCATTATAAAATGTCGCAGCGGCATTTGTGTCTACCTCTACGGCTGAACCATCGCTGGTACCGGCATTTTGTTGGGAAGGTCTATTGACCATCAACCCAGCAACTATTAGAACAACAAGAATCAATCCAAATATGGAAATTGACATAACAATCTTTTTATTCATTAACTTATCTTCCCCAGGGTAGATTATTTATTTTTGTCAATATTAGCTAAATAAGAGTGAAATAATACACGGAAATGATCAAATCGACTAGATATTGTCAGTCTCGAATGTCCTGTAAAAACCAGTCTGTGGGGATTTCCTGTCCCAGACCCAGTTCCCTGACTTTTTTGTATACCACCTGGGCGACAGATGAAAATTGCAGCCCTTGATTTCCAACATTTCGATAAAAAGTAATTTGCTCAGGTTTGGTCCTGCCTTGTGCTTTTCCTGACACCAGGGCAGCAAAATCAGGCTTGTCGCTGCCCTTTCCACGGTCGGTAAATTCGGGATCATCCCCACCAAACCCTGGCTGTGAGTTTTTTTCAGGGATGCGCTTCATTTCTTCTTCTGTTCCACCAATAAAGGCGGCCGGTGAAAGACCACGTTCCGCCTGAAAACGTTCAGATTGTTTCATTTGCAGGCCAGCAGTGCCCTGGCGGATGACTACATCAAATTTGTTAATGACGGAATCAGGCATCTCTCGTCTGCCAAGGTTGGTGACATGCATACCCGGCTCTAACCAGTCGCCATCGTATACCGGTTTCATGGAATCGGTACAGGATGACAGTATGTCGCAACCTTTTATGGCAGATTGCGGACTGTCTACGGCGATGACTTCGATACCTAGTTTGTCTGACATTTCCGCAGCAAAAGCTTCTCTGTTTTCTGGTGTCGGAGAATAAATCCGGCATTGTTGAATATCCCGTACTGTAGTAAATGCCTCAAGAAAGGTGCGGGCCATACCACCAGAACCCAGCATGCCGACAACATGACTGTCTTCCCGCGATAGGTATTTCACACCTAGACCTGCCCCACCTCCAACACGCATGTGTTGTAGTGCACCGTCATTAATAAAGGCAAGGGGTTCCGCATTTTCGGTGGAAATTAACAGGATTAATCCGCAATAGGTTCCTGGCTCTCGGCAATATTTCTTTTCGGTCCAGTTACCGTTTTCATCACGGGGCCAATGAATAACATCCGACTTCATGCGTATGGCGAAATAACCATCGTTTGCCCCTTCCATAGTACCCCAGCGAAAATAGCCGTCATCCCGTTTACAAGGCACATACATATCTATACGGGGTCGATGTATAGCCTCACCGGTGGGTAATTTTTTAAAGGCCTCATCCTGTGCTTGAATACACATATCCATAGTCAACACCTGGGTAACAAGATCATTATTTATAATATACATAGTTTAATTTCTTACTTTATATTGTGTGGATTTACGTCAGTGTGTCAGTCAGTAGAATTGATTAATCACTGTGTTAGTGTTTCTACCGATAGTGTGAATACTTGTCAATAGTGATATCAATTCTTTCGTTGCTTGAGTGCTTCATTAATCACTATGTTAATATCAAACTTAAGGCTTATCTGTAGATAAAAGTTAGCAAGCAGTCAACTCAACCCTATTAAATGTGCAAACAGATATTTAATTACAAATGTTAACCTTCGCGGGATGCCCCTAATTTTATATAATCTGTATAATATTATTATACGCAATTAACTGTTGGAATTTTTAATGACCCACGATACAGATACCGAACACACACATTATCATAATCATGATGACCATCACGTTGGCGCGGAGTATTCAGGACCGATAGAAGATCACCCGTTATGGCAAAGAGAAAATGTCACCCTTACCAGCGTAGGCATTGATATTGGTTCAGCTGGGACGCAGATATTATTCTCCCACCTGCATTTGAAGCGTCAGTCTGTCGATCTTTCCAGTCGATACCTGGTGGTAACGAGAGAAACCTTGTATGAATCACCAGTTAGTCTAACGCCTTATGAGAGTGAAACATTGATTGATGCCAGGGCTCTGGGTGAGATAGTCGATGATGCCTATGCAGCGGCCAGGGTACACCCTGACGATATTGATACGGGCGTAGTCATCCTTACCGGTGAGGCCCTGCGGCGTGATAATTCTGAACGTATAGGTCAGATACTTTCTGAAAAGTGTGGAGAGCTGGTATGTGTTGCCGCAGGTCATCATATGGAGGCTATGTTAGCTGCCCACGGTTCTGGTGCTGTCTTGATATCTCACGATCAACATGAACGGGTTCTCAATGTTGACATTGGTGGCGGCACGACCAAATTAAGTATTATTGAAAACGGAAACATTCTAGGCACGGCAGCGTTACATATCGGTGGTCGCCTATTAGCAGTTGATGATAATAGCGTATTGCATCGTCTGGAGCCTGCAGGACAGTCCCACGCTAAACGGGCCGGATTTAACTGGAAGCTTGGAGATGAGGTAACAGATGAGGAACTGGACGGCGTAGCAGAATCCATGGCTAGTGATCTAGTCAGTGCATTGATTGAAGCTAAACCAACCGATGACATCATGGATCTATATTTAACAGATCCTATGTCAAATTTTGA
>CAUZRI010000265.1:0-2749 GCA_963582285.1 Gammaproteobacteria bacterium
TCTCGATCTTGCAACTTTTGCGTGCGAAGCTTCCCTTCAACGTATACCTGAGATCCTTTGTTTAAATATTCTCCTGCAATCTCCGCCAGTCGCCCAAAAAAAACGACTTTATGCCACTCAGTCCGTTCTTGCTGATCACCAGTATTCTTGTCTTTCCACGATTCCTGGGTCGCAATACTGATATTAGTCACAGAACCACCACTTGGCATAGCCCTGGTTTCAGGATCCGCTCCAAGATTACCAACCAAGATCACTTTGTTAATTCCTCTTGCCATGGAAACTCCTAGTTTTCACATACTGTCCGCACTTGTAATTTAATACATTGTACGCTCGAGGTTAGTTAATTCCACTACGTTACCGTCTACATTACAATCAAATAGCATTCTCAACGACGCTGATGCACCATTACGGTCCTACCCCCTACTTCACCACCAAAAATCACACCCTGGGAATTTGCTGAAACACCGTGAGCGCCCGTTGCACTAGAATTACCTGGATCGAATGAGTCATCAGGAATAAACACAGAGACAGATCCATCAAGTGCGTTACCTACACGGACACCCCTCACCCAACCGGGGTTACGCTGTGCATTAGATGTGTTATCTGAAACATAGATCGTGTCATCTGAGGCTATAAATAACCCAGAAGGTCGGCCGAAATTTGTCCATTCATCAAGAAAATTACCATTTTGATCAAAAATCTGAATTCGATTATTGTTACGATCACCAACAAACAACCTGCCTTTAGAGTCCAAGGCCAAAGCGTGGGGAATGAGAAACTCACCAGGGTCAGATCCAGTCACTCCCCAACTATTGATGAATCTGCCTTCTGCCGAAAATCTAATAATACGATTATTGCCACCTGGCGAATGTCCATCAGACACAAAGACATCGCCATTTTTTGAAACAACGACATCCGTCGGCTCACTAAAATATCCCGGGCCAAGTCCTGGAACGCCTGGTTGACCTAGCGTCATCAAAACTTCCCCTTCAGAGTTAAATTTGAACACCTGGTTTCCCCGTTCGCCTTCCCCACCAGCATCGGTAACCCAAATATACCCATCAAAATCAACATAGATACCATGTGGAAAAACAAACAGCCCCTCACCAAAGCTCTTCACCCAACGCCCGTTTGCATCATACATATGGATAGGGGATAAATTCTCAGAACCTAAGCAGCTATTCTGACCGCATCGCTCCGCAAGCCAGATATTTCCCTTAGCATCCGGGTGAGTCCAACTAACAGAACCCATCTCTCTACCAGGAGGATCTGCCCAGCTAAGATCCTTAATATAAAGATCATCTTGAGCTCTCACTAACGTCGCAGTCAAAACAAAAAGAACAAGAACCTTTGCGCTGTTCAAGATAAAAAAACGAAGCATAACTACTCCTGTTCGGGTGACGGTAAATTTATCTAGATTAGGATACCATTTGACCAGTATTAGCCGGCAGTATTGCAGTAATAGAGATACCCCCTTATGAAATATGCGAATACCATTACCATGATGCTCGTTTTAACTACGGCAGCCTCTGCTCATCATAGCGACGCCGGTCTAGATGTTGATTCGATTCTTGCATTTGAAGGAACAGTTATTGAATTTGGATTCAGAAATCCTCATGTTTACGTTGATATGGAAACAACGCAAAGTGGCGAGCCTATAATCTGGTCTTTACAGATGGGAACAGCTAACGGATTAAGGCGACGCGGCTGGACAAACGAGACGTTAACTCCAGGCGATACAGTTTTTGTGCGGGTTCATCCAGCATTAGACGGTAGGCCCTATGCAGTGGTTGAATCTATCCAAAAACAGGGCGGATTAAAACTAGATGGAGTTGTCACACTACAGAATGCCTCGAACGAGCCAGAAATCGTTCCTCAAACTGAAAACATAGCTGGCATATGGCGTGTAGATGCAACAAAGCTTGTTGCGTACCCAGGCGGGTTTGACGGTTTTTTCCATGCCAACCTCAAACTGACGGAACAGGGCGCAGCAGCCCAAGTTGGTTATGACCCTCTTTCCGATGAAAACCCTGAATCAACATGCCTTGGTCGCCCTACTCCCGGTGCAATTGTCTCAACCACGTTTTATCTGCTCAACATTCAAATAGAGGAAGATGACCCAATTATTATACGAAGTGAATACTTCGACGAAGAGCGAGTAATTCATATGGATGGCCGGACACACCCACCTGCTACTGAACGATTCCCCACTGGGCATTCAGTCGGGCGCTGGGAAGAAGACACTCTTATCATAGACACAACCAATTTTACGAATCACCGCTCCCCTTACCAGATTGGGGTACCTTCAGGCATACACAAACATGTGATAGAACGCTATCAACTCATATCTAATGGCACTCGAATGCTTGTTGAATTTACTCTTGATGATCCTGATTACATCGCAGAACCACTGACTCATCAAAGAGAATTGATCTATTCACCACAAGAGCAATTCTTTCCATTCAATTGTGATCCGGACGCGTCAAGACGATTTGTCCGCCCGTAAATATCAACCTAGAATCGTCAACATAACCTGTCCGTTGTAATGCAATTTAGTTAAGTCAAGTAAGTATCTTTGCATGGCGGTTTTGCCGCATCGTATAGTAGGGGATTACCTTAATTAAGAGTCCCCTTGGGCATGTCTATCACTCATATCCAAATACGCGGCGCTCGAACGCATAATTTAAAAAGTATAGACCTTGACCTACCGCGCAATAAGCTGATTGTAATTACAGGTCTATCCGGATCA
>CAUZRI010000266.1:0-2746 GCA_963582285.1 Gammaproteobacteria bacterium
CCAGTAGCAGTTAATATATTAGTCAATAGAATTGCTGCACTACTTAAGTATGCATCTGAGCAGAACAGACCAAAAACAAGAGTTTTTATAAAAGGCGATAGCAATGTTCCCTATGGAAGAGTTGTTGAATTAATGTCTATGTTACAAAATGCTGGCGTCGATGGAGTTGGTCTGGTAACTGAGCCACCTGACGGTTAAATGATAAAAAAATGAATTTGTTGCCCAACAAACCATTATTACTTTCTATTTTACTACATACCGTAGCATTCGGTATGTTATTGGTTAGTCTGGATATTACTCCAACACCCCGTCAAACTGTAAATAGTCAAGAAATTATTATTGATGCTGTATCGGTGAACAGTGAACAGGTAGAACTTGAAATTGCAAAAATTAAAGAAATTGAACAACAAAAGATTGATGAGGAATCAAAAAAACAACAGGCATTAGAACAACAACTCCAGGAACTACAGAAACAAACTAATGAAACAGAACAAAAAAGAAAGGCAGAAGCAAAACGTCTGGTTGATCTGAAACAAAGACAACAAAATGAAGAAAAGAAACGTAAAGAAGAAGAGCTGAAGCTGGCCGATGTTAAAAAACAGCTAGAAGCACTAACAAAACAGCGCGAAGAAGAAGAGAAGAAACGACTGCAAGCGGCGGAACTAAAAAAACAGGAAGAAATTAAACTTGCAGAAGAAAAGAAACGATTGCAAGCCGAAGCCTTATTGAAACGTAAACTGGCTGAGGAACAAAAACAACAGAAAGAGGCGCAAGACCGACAGGATTTCAATGAGATAAATAGCTATGTCGCCAGAATAACCGTCGCCATAGAAAGAGAGTTTAATACAGCAGGCTTACCTCCAGGGCTTTCTTGTATACTCCACATCAGGATGATACCTGGTGGTGACGTTGTAGAAGCTAGAATTGACAGATCAAGTGGTAATGCCGTATTTGATAGCCGCGCGGAAATTGCTGTAAAAAGAGCGTCACCATTACCTGTACCTGACAATCCACGTATCTTTGGTAAAATGCGAGAAATCAGATTAACCTTTGATCCTTAACAGAGTTGAATTATAAAATATCATGATTAAATCGTTTTACGTTTTTTTATCATTGTTAGTCGTCAGCACTAATGCTGCGGCCGTTCTGGATATCACCATTACCCAAGGCATGGAAGAAGCTCTACCGATTGCTATCGTTCCATTTGATTGGCAAGGGCCTCCAGAGAACAGGCCTTTGGATATGCAGGTCACTATTGCAAATGATCTTTCACGTAGTGGACGTTTCAGGACCATGCCTTCTGATGACATGCCTCAAACCCCATCCCAATTCAACCAGATAAATTTTGCTGATTGGCGATTGTTAGGTATGGAAAATATTGTCATTGGTACCGTACGAAACCAACCGAACGGTGTTTTTGATGTGGAATTCAGATTAATAAATATCTACTCAGGCACACAAATTGCCGGTTTTCGTATTCCTGCAAAAAGGGATCAATTACGACGAACTGCGCATCGTATTAGTGATATTATTTTTGAAAAACTGACTGGAATTCGTGGCGCATTTGATACCCGTATTGCATATATAACTGTTAAAAAAGTAATTAATGGTAGCAATCAACATACTTTACAGATCGCGGATGCAGATGGCTTCAACCCAAAGATACTTCTTGAATCTAGCGAACCCCTTATGTCCCCTGCCTGGTCACCAGATGGTACTAAAATTGCTTATGTTTCCTTTGAGAACAAGAATTCAGCTATATATATTCAGGATATACTTACCGGAAACCGCGCAAGAGTTGCTAATAATTCGGGTATAAATAGTGCACCAGCCTGGTCACCGGATGGAACCAGGTTAGCAATGACATTATCTAAAGAGGGAGATCCGGAAATCTTCATACTGCATCTCCCAAGCAGAAATTTGCTAAGAATTACAAATAACCGTGCAATAGATACTGAGCCGACATGGTCTCCTGATGGTAGTAGTCTATTATTTACATCTGACAGAGGCGGAGCACCACAAATTTATCAAGTAACCTCCACCGGCGGAAACGCTAGAAGATTGACGTTTGAGGGAAGCTATAATACCCGCGCCAGATTTTCTCCTGATGGACAATCAATATCTATGGTGCATCGGTCTGGAGGACAAGATCGAGTCGCAGTAATGGATATAATGCGAAAAGAAATAACTATTTTAACAAATTCCAGATTGGATGAATCCCCTAGCTTTTCTCCAAATGGAAGCATGATAATATATGCAACAACACGCCCTGGGGGCTCTGAATTAGCCGCAGTATCAGCAGATGGGCGAGTTCATCAACGACTAGGGCTACAGGATGGAGATGTACGAGAACCTGAATGGGGGCCGTTCCCCCCGCAATAAGCTGATCAACAACTATATCAATGAATGTTATGCTTTTAACCACCAGGTCCATTAAGGAGTGACCCAATATGATTAACAGAATTATATATATATTAACCATTACAGTAATGTTAAGTGCCTGCGGTACATCAAACGTGAAAGAAGATGCAGATGTGGTTGAAGGCGGCGTTTCTAGTAGCGCATCACAGTCCAGTGATACTGGTAATACAACATCTTTCGGGACGAACAGTGATTCCCGCTCAGGATTAAGTTTGCTGGATGATCCAGCTAGCCCTTTGTCAGTACGTATACTTTATTTTGATTATGATAGTAGTGATATTCTACCGGCATATCGAGAGGTATTAGAAGCTCATGCCAATTATCT
>CAUZRI010000267.1:0-2734 GCA_963582285.1 Gammaproteobacteria bacterium
TATTAAAATCTACAAGTTACTTCTCGTCACGCCCTCTATGTCCTACGCAGAAAACACTCACAAATTCTCGGCAGTAAGAAGAAATACGCCTTCCCCGCCACGTTCAAATTCCAACCAGGTAAAGGGTATTTTTGGAAATGCCTTTTCAACTGCTGCCTGACTGTTCCCTACTTCCACAATCAGCAAACCGTTGTCAGTCAGGTGTTTCTTTGATTCGGCAATAATTCTGCTAACCACATCGATACCATCTACACCAGCAGCTAGCCCTATTCCAGGTTCGTGCCTATACTCTGCCGGCAATACATCCATATCAGTTGCATCTACATATGGTGGATTTGCGATAATCAGGTCATATTTTTGTTGCCCTATATTCTGATATATATCTGACATTAACAATTTAATCCGGTCTGTCAGTTTATGATTTTCTACATTAATTTGTGCCACATCCAAAGCATCTTTACTTACGTCGATTGCATCCACCATTGCACTGGTAAATGCCATCGCAGCAGCAATAGCGATACACCCACTACCCGTACCTATATCAAGAATATTTTTAACCTTATCAGCCTTCATTAACCATGGTTGAAACTGTTGTTCAATCAATTCAGCAATAGGTGATCTTGGAATTAGCACACGTTCATCAACGTAGTATTGTAAACCTAAAAACCAGGCTTTATTTACCAGATATGCTAATGGTATTCTTTCAGTGATGCGCTTATTTACAGATTCATCTATACGATTTGAACTATCCTGATCAACTAGGTTATTTAACTGATCGTCACTAATTTCAAACGATAAATCCAAAATAGAAAATACCAGGTAAACTGCTTCATCAAAGGCATTGTCGGTGCCGTGTCCATAAAATATATCAGATTCTTCAAACTGAAAGCTTATGTCGTTGATTAACTCACGAATCGTTTTTTGATTTGGGCTAGACAAAATATTTTTTTTAGGAGAATGACATGATTTAGAAAGAGAAACTTGTCTGTGAATCACTGCTCCCTAACTATTTTACTTTATCAGTTCGAATTATTTCAAATTTTAGCTGCTTATCTGCGGTGTAGATGTAAAGGCTGCCGCCATCAGCTTTGGTGATTTCCTTGGCCTTGAGGAGAATCATATCCAGTAATCGGTTATGATCCTTCTCCGCCGATAACGCGATGCCAATGTCTGTTATCTCCTTAAGGAGATTTGAAAAATCTATTTTGCTTATGGTCATCTGAATCTATTGTTATGGCCTCGATACCCTAATTCTAGTAGATTTAAGCTTTAGATAGATAATTTATTTCTGTTAATCTTTATCCTGTAGTTCGCCCATCTCCATAAATATAGCATTTAGTCTTTTAACAAAGCCTGCCGGGTCATTCAATTTTCCGCCTTCACTCAATAATGCCTGATCAAACAAGATGTGAGACCAGTCATCGAAACGATTGTCTTCAAGCTTTTCTTCTAACATAAGTACCAGTGGGTGATCCGGGTTAATCTCAAGTATAGGTTTCGTTTCAGGCAAACTTTGTCCAGACGCCTTGAGAATTTGCTGTAATTGTCTACCCATATCATCAGTTTCAGAAACCAGACATGCAGGAGAGGTCGTCAATCGACTCGTGATTCTTACATCTTTCACCTGTTCGCCCAGGGCTTTCTGAATATTTTTGATCATCTTTTCCTGGGTCTTGTCTGGCTTCTTATCTTTCTCTTGCTTTTTATCTTTTGCATCAGCGTCAATATCCCCAAGATCCAACTCACCTTTCATAATAGATTTAAAATTCTTGCCATCAAATTCCGGCAGATGCGTGGTTACCCATTCATCTATAGGATCGGTGAGTAACAATACTTCGATATTTTTTTGCAAAAAGATTTCCAGGTGAGGACTGTTTCTGGCAGTAGTCAGGCTTTCAGCAGTGAGATAATAGATTTCCTTTTGCCCTTCTTTCATGCGTGAAATATAATCGATAAAAGAAACTGTCTGCTCCTCTGATTCCTCATGAGTGGACGAGAAACGAAATAATCTGGCTAGATCTTCTTTTTTATCAGAAACACCTTCAACAACACCCTCTTTTACTACCCTACCAAACTCTTTCCAGAATTTTTTAAAATCATCTGGTTCTTTATCTGCAAGATTTCCCAACTGATCAAGGATCTTTTTTGTAATACCAGAACGGATAGATTCGATAGTTTTATTCTGTTGCAGTATTTCACGAGAAATATTCAATGGTAAGTCATCTGAATCCACGACTCCTCGCACAAAACGCAGGAATGGTGGAAGCAATTGTTCCGCATCATCCATGATAAACACCTTTCTCACATATAACTTCACACCATGGCGGTTATCTTTGTCCCACAAATCAAATGGGGCTCTGGCGGGGATAAACAATAAACTGGTGTACTCGAGCTTACCTTCAACTTTAGAATGAACAAATGACAATGGATCTTCGTAATCATGAGCAATATTTTTGTAAAAATCGTTATATTCCTCATCAGTAATTTCTTTTTTATTTCTCGCCCATAATGCCGTTGCACTATTGACAGTTTCATCACCTTTTTCATCACCTTCCTTGTCCATCTGAATAGGTATGGAGATATGATCAGAATAACGTTTGATAATTGACCTTAATTTATAACCATCCAGAAAATCATCGGCATCATCACGTAAATGCAAGGTAACTTTAGTTCCCTTGCGAGGGCGATTTACAGTTTCAATCGTATAATCACTTTCACCAGTGGATATCCATCG
>CAUZRI010000268.1:0-2728 GCA_963582285.1 Gammaproteobacteria bacterium
ATTCTTTACAAAAAGAGCTGGGTGCAAATGCCAAAAGTAGGGTGCTGCAAAACTTTTCGTTAAAAGGCTGTGTTGAGGATTACATTAAATTGTATGCACAATAATTTGGATATGTTCGGGATTGCAAGATTGATATGTGTGGCATAAGCGGGATTATTTCCAACAGTAAGGTCTCTCGACAACATCTTGAAACCATGACCGCTGTGCTCGGACACAGAGGGCCGGACAGTTCCGGCATATGGCTTGCGGATGACGGGTGTACAGGACTAGGACATCAACGCCTGTCTGTAATTGATTTATCATCTGCAGGTAATCAGCCAATGCACTCTACCTGCAATAGATACTGCATCATTTACAATGGTGAAATTTACAATGCCAATGAGATCAGGCGAGAGTTACAACAGAGCGGCCGAACTTTTAGAGGTTCATCTGATACTGAAGTGATCCTTGAGTCCTGTGCGACGATTGGTGTAGAAGAGAGTGTCCAAAAATTGGTCGGGATGTTTGCCTTTGCGCTGTGGGACAAGCAACAAAAAATGCTTTATCTTGTGCGTGATAGATTGGGGATAAAACCGCTTTACTGGGGCCACTTCGATGGTCTTTTTATATTTGCATCCGAATTGAAATCACTTAGGAAACACCCCGGCTGGATAGTCGAGATATCCCCGTCGGCCCTATCAGCATTTATGCAGTATGCTTACGTGCCTGCGCCATTATCTATTTATCAAGGTATCTTTAAATTGTCTCCTGGCTCCATATTAAAAATTAGACAAGGAGGTCCACCTCAGATCAGTAAATACTGGTCAATGGATAATGTTGTCAGCAACGGTAAATCGCACCCACTCTTGGTTGATGATGAAGAATTAATTTCCACAACAGAAAAAATTCTAGAAGAATCTGTAGCTTCCAGAATGATGGCAGACGTACCTTTAGGGGCATTCTTATCTGGTGGTATTGATTCATCGGCCGTGGTTGCGCTAATGCAAAAAAACAGTATGCATCCTGTTAAGACATTTTCAATTGGATTTCATGAAAAAAACTACAATGAGGCTGACCATGCTGCATCTATTGCAAGACATTTGGGCGCTGAGCATACTGAATTTTATGTAACATCAAAAGATGCAATGGATGTGATCCCACTGATACCGGATATGTATGATGAACCCTTTGCAGATTCATCACAGATACCAACCTATTTAGTTTCAAAATTAACGCGTGAGCATGTCACGGTAGCATTATCCGGGGACGGGGGTGATGAGGTGTTTGCTGGTTATAATCGTTATTGCCTGGCAGATAAACTGGTCAACAAGCTGGCATGGTTAACACCAATGGGTCGTTATATTTTGCGTAAGACAATCTTAACCTTGCCACCACGATATTGGACTAATATTTTCTCCAAACTACCAGCTAAAATAAATATTCCTCTTGCAGGAGACAAACTTTATAAATTTGCAGATATTATTCAGCTAGATAAAAAGGAGGTATATACAAAACTAGTAAGTCACTGGTATCCGTCAAATATACTCGTTTTTAATACAGGTAATAGTACCAGTATGAATAACTATGATCAGGCATTATCTCAGATAGATACATTAATAGAACAGATGCAATATCAGGATCTTGTGTCTTACTTGCCTGATGATATTCTTACAAAAGTAGATCGCGCCAGCATGGCGGCATCTCTTGAAGTCAGGGTGCCATTTCTGGACCATAGATTAATTGAACATGCCTGGAGATTACCTTTGTCATCTAAGGTTCATCACGGTCAAGGAAAATGGCTATTACGTCAAATATTACATAAATATGTTCCCAGGCATTTAGTGGAAAGGCCTAAAATGGGATTTGGTGTGCCACTGGATTCGTGGTTACGTGACCCATTGCGTGAATGGGCCGAAACACTACTAGACAGTCAAAAGTTGAAATCACAGGGACTATTGAATGCTGAGATAATTACAAAAAAATGGACCGAACATCTGGCGGGCGAGAGAAACTGGCAATATCAACTCTGGAATGTATTAATGTTTCAAGCATGGCATGAACAAATGATGTGATACTGATCAATATCTTTCAAGTAATTTTAATATCGTAATCAAGAGATGCCGGATAATTAATCATCGTTGAATTACGTTATCATTAATACAAAAAATAAATTAACAACAGATAATCCAAACTTCAGAATCAATCAAAATTAGTTTGTAGGGAAAGCCTAAATTAATACAAAAAAAATTCTTTATCTTGTCACAGAAGATTGGTATTTTTGTTCGCACCGATTAGAACTTGCCGAGGAGGCAAAAAAACAAGGTTTTGATATATTTGTGTTGACTCGTGAAGGAGCCTTTGCAAATAAAATAAAGGAAAAAGGATTTACCCTTATACCTAATACTATTTCTCGCAGTATCACTTCTCCGATAAAGGATCTGTGTTCAACAATTAATCTTGTTAGATATTTTAACAAGATTAAACCTGACCTGGTCCATAATATTGCCCTTAAACCGGTGTTGTCAGGATCCATTGCTGCATGGTTTGCACGGGTTCCAGTCGTTATAAATTCTTATGCAGGTTTAGGACATGCTTTTACCTCAGAGTCATTTGCTCTCCGTGTTCTCAGGACCATGTTAATTCCATTCGTTAGATTATTTTTGCGAAGTTCAAGTATTCACTCTATTGTTCAAAATTCGGATGATGAAGAGATTCTTCTTGCATATGGGTTAATAAAAAAAGATAGTTT
>CAUZRI010000269.1:0-2715 GCA_963582285.1 Gammaproteobacteria bacterium
AGAAAAGATCGATGAACATTTAGAAAACCAAACTATCAGAGTGAAAAGAAGTTAATTTGAACTGCCTCTGTTCATGAATATTAACTTTTCGAATAAGTGTACGTCCTGCTCGTTCTTCAATAGGGCACCGTACAGTTTGGGCACAACCTTACGGGAATTTTCTTCACGAAGGTCTTCCGCCGAAATATCTTCAGCCAGCAATAATTTTATCCAGTCCAGCAATTCCGAGGTCGAAGGCTTTTTCTTAAGCCCTGGAATTTCACGTAAATCGAAAAATGACTCCAGTGCTTCCTGCAGTAAACGTTTTTTTATGTTTGGGAAATGCACATTGACAATTTTTTCCATAATGTCGTGCTCTGGAAATTTAATGTAATGAAAGTAACAACGGCGGAGAAATGCGTCCGGTAATTCTTTTTCATTGTTACTTGTGATGATGACTATAGGGCGATGTCTGGCGCTGACCAATTGTTTAGTTTCGTAAACAAAAAACTCCATACGATCCAGTTCCTGCAATAGATCATTAGGAAATTCAATATCGGCCTTGTCAATTTCATCAATCAGCAACACTGATTGTTCTTCAGCGTCAAATGCTTCCCAGACTTTGCCACGAATTATATAGTTATCGATTGCATTGACGCGTTCATCACCAAGTTGAGAATCCCGTAATCTGGCGACGGCGTCATATTCATATAAGCCCTGTCTTGCCTTGGTAGTGGATTTGATATGCCATTCAAATAGCTGCTTGTTGAGTGATTTGGCAATTTCGTTTGCAAGCAAGGTCTTGCCGGTGCCAGGTTCGCCTTTTATTAAAAGAGGTCGACCAACGGTTACCGCTGCATTGACGGCCGTCATTAAGTCATTGGTGGCAATGTATGATTCTGTGCCGCTAAATTTATTCGTTGTCATTATTTATATTTGTTTATTAGAAATTTATGCAAGGAGGCCGCCGATGAGCGCGCCAATTAGTAAAGCGGGGATGTAAATAATATAAAGCAAAACCCCACCACCGGCGATTATGGCGCCGACAAATGGCAGACCTGTGAACACCGTACCAAAGGCGAATAGGCATCCGGCAAGTAACAGGCCTGGCAGCAAGGCAGCTGTTAAACCATGCATTACCCCACCAGCCGACTTACCTCCGACTATTCCGGCTATTAATGCACCGAGTCCCGGCAGCCAAATTAGAAGTAGAGAGATGATGAACATCCAGATCGTGCCTATTATGATGCTTCCTTTTGATTTTTCACTCATAATTCTCTAGATTCCAGGTTTTATCGTGACTACTAATTTAACACTTTCAGCTCTCACGATTAAATAAGTACTTCAAAAACATCAATTTTAAAAAAAATGCTAACATTTAAAGGAAGTGCTCTGGCTAGGTTGGAGTAGGTCCATTGTATACAGCCAGCATGACGCGGGGTATATTTGGATCTTAAGTTCGCTGCTGGGGAGAAGACATGATGGGCAAAAGAATAAAAATAATTGTACCCATACCTATGGATGCTGAGGGGGGTGGTCAATCGTGCCGCTCAATTACCGGCTGATTTTATCATGCCTGGCGCGGAGGTAGAGTTTGTCGCTGTAGAATGGGGTGCAGCACTTGGCGACAGTTACTATGACACGATGCTCATGGATATGAGTGTGTTTGAAGCAGGTATTAAAGCGGAAGAAGAAGGTTTTGATGCCGTTTGTATAGATACGGTCAGTGATTCGGGGATGTATGCACTACGTTCTAAACTTAACATCCCTGTGGTTGGTCCCGGACAGGCTTCGCTGCATGTTGCCTGCTGTCTCGGCCACAAATTTTCAATCATTACTATGTGGGATGAGTGGTTTCATCTGTATACAAAGATCCTCAAGGAATACGGTCTTGAAAATCGCTGTGCATCCCTACGTTCTATTAAAACCCGCCCGGATTTAGCTGAATTACTGGAAGGCAAGGAAGAAGTGGTGTTTGCCAAGTTAGAGGAAGCATCGTTAAAGGCGATTAACGAAGACGGTGCTCAGGTTATCGTGTTGGGCTCAACTACCATGCATCAATCGCATAGTTATCTGAGCGAAAAACTTTCTGTGCCGGTAATTAACCCGGGTCAGGTGGCTTACAAACTTTGTGAACTATTCCTGCAACTCGACTTGAAGCATTCCAAGAAAGCATTTGCCTCGCCAGAGATGCCGAACGATGAGATGATTTTATCTCGCGGTAAATCTTAATCAGTAAAAAATTAATAAGACGAGAAAAACACATGAGTAATTACAACTATGAGTATCACATTGATATTGTGATTAAACGTTATTTTCAGGGTGTAGATACCTATGATATGGACCTTATTCTTGATTGTTTTCATGATGATGCGGTATTAAAAGAAATGACATCGGATACAGTGCACGATGGTAAAGAGCAGATACGAGAAATGTTTGCCGGTCTTTTTGATGCACATTCACGTATTTGGCATGGCAACTTCGTACATACAGTAGACCCTAGGGAACATGCGATATGTTCGCAGTTTTCCGTTGAAGTTACTGCAAAAGATACGGGTACGTTAATGCGCTATGAAAATACTAATAGGTTTTATCTGGATGACGGTAAATTCAAGCGCGTGTTCGTTTATATGAGCGGCGATAATCTACTCAAATAACAATTTGAATTTTACAAGGATAACTATTATGCAATATCAATCATCGCTGGACAGACAAGGCCTGATAGACCTGGCAATC
>CAUZRI010000270.1:0-2711 GCA_963582285.1 Gammaproteobacteria bacterium
AAATCCACAGTTTGAACGATCAGCTTCCCATCGTCGAGGCGCACCACAGCTGCATCGTCAGATCCATTGAATCCAACGACGACTCTCTCTTGATGAACAATTTCAAGACCACCCAGTACCTGGGCGAGGTCCTCAGGACCGATTTTGCAGGCTCAGCCTGCGCCGTGTGAATAATGGGTTAGTTTGATCTGATCGCGTTTTGACATAGGAATAATTTAAAGAGATAAAATGAGGATTCTAAAGCGCTTCTGTTTTTAATGAGAATCTATTCACAATTTATTGTTTTCAGTTAAAAGAGGTCTGTAAATTGCGTACTGGCAAAAGGCCGGCGACTATGTTTTTAATTAATATAAACGTAATAAAACAATCCAATCAAATAGAAGAATACTTTATTCTACTATATATATATATCATAATTTATTGAGGAAAATCCATGAGTAAAACCACACAAAAGGTAGATGAAGTTGTCATCCGCTTCGCCGGTGATTCCGGTGATGGCATGCAGCTTACTGGTGGCCGATTTACGGAAACCACTGCCATTGTGGGCAATGATTTAAGCACCCTGCCTGATTTTCCAGCAGAGATTCGCGCACCTGCTGGTTCACTTGCAGGTGTCAGTGCCTTCCAAATCAAGTTTAGTTCTAAAGATATTCATACTCCCGGAGATGAACCTGATATTTTGGTAGCTATGAATCCGGCAGCATTAAAGGTGCATCAAAAGGAGATTCGTCCTGGCGGAACAATTATTTGTAATGCGAATGCATTCTCGGCCAAAAATTTGAAGTTAGCTGGATATGAATCAAACCCACTCGAGGATGGTACACTTGATGATTACTACACACTTTATTCCATAGAAATGGGAAAAATTGTGGGCCTTGCTTGCGAGGATATGGGTTTGCCTTCTAAAACGATAGATCGTACTAAAAACTTCTTTGCTCTAGGATTATTGTTTTGGATTTATGATCGCCCGAGACAATCAACAAAGGATTGGTTGAAAGTTAAATTTGGTAAGCGTCCTGAATTGGTTGAATCTAATATCCGCGCTTTAGACGCCGGTTATAATTATGGTGAAACAACTGAAATATTTACTACACGATATACTGTGGATAAAGCGAGTTTGCCACCAGGCACCTATCGAAATGTAGTGGGAAATTATGCTCTTTCATTAGGGCTTGCAGCTGCAGCAGAAAAATCTGGGTTAGAATTGTTTTATGGAGGTTACCCCATTACACCTGCGAGTGACATTTTGCACGCTTTAGCATCTTGGAAACATTTGGGTATCAAAACCTTTCAGGCAGAAGATGAAATCGCGGGTGTTGCATCTGCTATTGGTGCAGCTTTTGCCGGAAACCTCGGTATTACCGCAACCTCAGGCCCAGGTGTTGCTTTAAAAGGTGAAGCCTTAGGATTGGCTATTATTGCTGAATTACCTTTAGTTATAATCAACGTTCAGCGCGGTGGACCAAGTACAGGCCTGCCAACCAAAACAGAACAATCCGATTTACTACAGGCCATGTATGGACGAAATGGAGAAGCTCCAATGCCTGTCATTGCATCCGCCACACCAGGCGATTGTTTTTATGTCGCTTATGAAGCATGCCGAATTGCTGTGAAATACATGACGCCTGTCATGATACTAACGGACGGTTATTTGGCCAACGGATCTGAACCGTGGCAGGTGCCAGAATTGGATAAACTGAAGCCTTTTGATGTGAAATTTGCTGATAAAAAGCAGTTAGCTGATGGGCAATTTTTGCCTTATTTAAGACGAAAAGACACTTTAGCAAGACCTTGGGGAATTCCCGGAACAGAAGGACTTGAACATCGTATTGGTGGTATTGAGAAAGAAGATGTAACGGGTAATGTGAGTTACGATCCAGACAATCATCATCATATGGTTGAAACTCGTGCGAAGAAAGTTGATACAATTGCCCAAGAATTTGGTCCAACAGATATATTTGGTGATGTCAGTGGTGATCTATTAATTCTCAGTTGGGGAGGAACGAAAGGTTCTTGTCTTTCGGCGACAGAAAGTCTCCAAGCTGATGGAAAGAAAGTGAGTCATGTCCATCTTCGATGGGTGCATCCATTTCCAAATGATTTAGGTGAAATTTTAATCAAATTTAAAAACATCTTAATTCCAGAAATAAATTTTGGTCAATTAATTAAAATGATTCGTGCGGAATATTTGGTTGATGCAAAAGGGTTAAACCAAGTTCGCGGAAAGCCGATTAGTTCGTCAGATATTCAACAAGCAGCAAAAGATTTAATAGGATAAAACACATGTCAGAAACAGCAGTAAAAACATATACTCGGGCAGATTTTTCTTCTGATCAATCAGTTCGCTGGTGTCCAGGGTGTGGTGATTATGCCGTCCTGGCCCAAACGCAAAAAGTATTCCCGGACCTTGGTGTGGCTAAAGAGAATTTTGTATTTATTTCCGGGATTGGCTGCTCAAGTCGTTTTCCATACTATATGGATACTTTTGGATTTCATACCATCCACGGTCGGGCAACGGCCATTGCTTCTGGTGTGAAATTATCAAATCCAGATCTATCCGTTTGGGTGGTGACGGGTGATGGTGATGGTTTATCTATTGGTGGCAACCATACAATTCATCTCTTGCGCAGAAATTTGGACATTAATGTAATGTTGTTCAATAATCGAATTTATGGTTTGACCAAAGGACAATATTCACCTACATCAGAAGC
>CAUZRI010000271.1:0-2692 GCA_963582285.1 Gammaproteobacteria bacterium
TTTAATACTTCTTTGGGTTCTGACAAGGATGATAATAAAATTCTGTAAAAACATTTATCATGATCTTTAATCGTTAATATATGTCCGATTATCAGTCAAACAGGATTGTTGATACGATCTGCTAAAAACTATTTAGTAAAAGTATACTAGTCACATATGTTTTTGGGAAATTTACGCCAGCCAAAAGCGATAAACTTAAAATAATTCTACGGTTATTACAGATTCTGGGGGAGGATAATGCTGTTATCCTAGGAATTGGTAATCAGATGGTGCGGATCAGGAAGGTAGGATAGACAAGACAGATTTGCACCAGATCTTAAATGTCCGCTTCTGGCACGAAGCGGATCTTAGATTAAAAAATTGTATTCTATAACCAGATTGTCCGCTTTCGGGGGCAATGCAGACTTTCGTAAACGCTACCGATCGGGTCTAAATTGATCCAGCCTATCTCTCGTGTACCAGGCTCTCTTTCATAATTACCCACTTCCCTTCACCCACTATTCTAAACACCCCACTGTCATATTGGGACTCGGCACACTATGGAGATTTAATAGGTTGGATTGAATTCGGACTGGTAATACTAGGATGCCTTATTCTTTATCAGAGATTTAATACATTAATGACCAAGCGTCTGGTGTTATCAATTGGGGTTATATATTTTGCCTATTTAATCTATGCAATCGTAACCTGGGGTTAACTGTTTATAAATTAATATCAATGCTTACTGCATAATGATCTGATGCAATGCGTGCTGTAGTACTCTTATGAATCATTGATGAACCCTCAATATGCAATGTGTTTGCTAATTCTGATAACAATATATAATCAATTCTTTCACCTTTTTTGCTCCAATAGGTTGTAGCATTTTTATCTTTCATAATTATCTCATCGAAAATCGGATCACTATATTGAAGATTCTTTAACAATGGTTTTATAGATGCGTCCTCACTAGTATGATTGAGATCGCCCATAACTATTACAGGTCTTTTTTTGTAATTATTTTCATATTTTTTAATTATTTGACTTGCCATTAATGATTCAGCTAAACGTATATCGTCCGCTGAATTATTGTTCCAGTCTCTTCCTGACCTTGATTTTAGGTGAGTATTAAAAATAGTTAACTTCTTGTTGGATATATTAAATTCTCCAAGCATCAGATCTCTTTGAAAACAAAGCGGTGATAATTTATTATTATCGTGATCTTCCTTTGACATAAATTCGCTCAAAGGGGAACCTGCTTCATCTTTTAAATGAATATTTTTATGACTGGTAAGTGTGAAAGGATAGTTGCTTAGAAATCCCAGATTTATTTGTCGATAACTATTACCTTCCGTTAATCCAGAATACTCGAACGGATTGCTCAACAAATCATTTAGTTCATTCAATGAATTTTCAGATTCCACTTCCTGGAAGCCAATAATATCTGGCTTAAATATCTCGATATTCTTTGCTAACGCCCTGATTTCTTTTGCTATTTTTGCATATTTAGGATTTTGCTTATCGAAAAAATTCTTTACATTATAGGATGCAATCCGAATGATGGATTTCATAATGTAATATATCTCGTTATTTGAATCAGTTTGGATAGCCTGAACTTAATGCTGATATTAATATTAAAATGTTAGTCATTATTAATGCCAGTCGCAGAATTTTGTAAGGCTACTCCTGATAATCGGTAGGTCACCCATTCGCTTTGAGGTTCTGCGCTAAATGACTTATAGAATTCTATCGCTGGCTGGTTCCAGGTTAAAACACTCCATTCAAATCGACCACAATCCTCTTTAACCGCAATATTAGCTATATATTTAAATAATGTTTTACCGATCCCCTGTTGTCTGTGTTCAGGTGATACATAGAGATCTTCAAGGTACAGACCTTTTTTCCCCAACCAGGTTGAGTAATTATAAAAATAGACAGCAAATCCAATTGGCTTTGCATCAAGACAGCAAATTAAGGCATGTGAATTTGAATTTTCACAAAATATTGAGTTCTTAATGTTTTCTACGGTTGCAACAACCTCGGACTCAGCTTTTTCGTAGAGAGCCAATTCCTTGATGAAGTTAAGAATTAGCGATGAATCATTTGCGGTTGCTGTCCGTATCTGTATTTCCGGCATATTAAATTAAAAGGTCAGTTATAGTCGAAGTATTGTTAATTATAATATTGCTTCATCTAGTCTGGTGAGTATAAATTGATAAAGGTCATGTTCCAGTTTCTGAGCAGAGGTTGTAAAATAATTTTTACATAATCAATATTTTGTTGCTCACCACGAGTTAATATCGGAGACGGTTTCATTTTATTTGGTTCTACATTTCCGCTGTCTACATTATGGTTTGTAAAACCACTTTCTGTGTCCCAGCTCAGAATTTTCTCGGTTGTATCTTTGTCATAACTAATTTGAAATTCAACAATTTTTTTATTGTGGTCATACCAGACATACAGGTCAATTGCAGGATCTGAAAACCATCTTCGATCCAGTTCTCTGCTGGTTTTTGTGAGGTTAATAATTTCTGTTAGCATTTAAATTAGGTAAATAGTTCCTTGATTTTCTCCCCAGGATCCTCCGCAGACATAAATGCCTCGCCTACCAGGAAGGCATTAACATTATTTTTGCGCATTATGCTTATTTGCTCTCGGGTATGAATGCCACTTTCAGTTATGACCACCCTGTCAGGAAAGACATCAATTAAAA
>CAUZRI010000272.1:0-2683 GCA_963582285.1 Gammaproteobacteria bacterium
ATTTAATTTCATCACTAAATGCAACCAAAGGGATGCCTGTGTGCCTTACATCATTAATGTCATTTAGCTGAACGCTTTGTAAATTTTTCTGTGTTGTCTCTATAACATCGACTACAACTTTATTTATCATGCGTCGTATCAACTCATGCTTTAAGCGCTTGTTGTCTATATCAGGCCATTTTTGTTTAACAAAATTATACTGCTCTCTGAATAAATCGCACTCAGTCAATTGTTCAAATGTAATCAAACCAGCACGTAGGCCATCATCTACATCATGATTGTTATATGCAATTTCATCTGCCAAATTCGCAATTTGTGCCTCTAATCCAGGCTGTTGTCTTTCAATAAATCGCTCCCCAAGTTCTCCAAGAATTTTGGCATTATTTATTGAGCAATGCTTAAGTATCCCTTCTCTTGTTTCATACATTAAATTAAGGCCCGGAAAATCTGCATATTTTTCTTCCAACTTTTCAACAACCCGCAATGATTGCAAGTTGTGTTCAAAGCCACCATATTCTTTCATGCATTTATTTAAAGCATCCTGGCCGGCGTGTCCGAACGGGGTATGACCTAGGTCATGCGCAAGGCAAATAGCCTCAGTAAGGTCTTCATTTAAATGCATGGAACGTGCGACTGTTCGACCGATTTGTGAGACTTCCAACGAGTGGGTTAGTCGGGTTCGAAACATGTCTCCTTCATGATTTACAAATACCTGGGTCTTATACTCCAGTCTTCGAAAGGCAGAACTGTGAATAATGCGATCCCTGTCTCTCTGGAAATCATCACGAAGACCAGCATCGGGTTCAGAATAAACCCTTCCTTTTGAGATTTCTGCTCTGGCCGCATAGGGTGCCAGTTGTACCATTGATCAGCCCTGGTTATAAAAATGGGAGATGGTTTCTTTCAAGTTAGACTCCTGAAACTTGTCAGTTACAATCGCTTCTCCGATAGATTGTAATAGCACTAATTTAATTTTTCCATGACTTGCTTTTTTGTCTACTGACATTAACTCTCTCAAGTTAGTTCCAAGCAGTTCATCTGGTAAGTTTTTTGGTAACCCTGCTTTCGTAATTAACACCTGGATACGAATCATGTCATCTTTACTCAACCAACCTTCCAAGAATGACATATGTGATGCCATAATCATTCCCATAGCGACTGCTTCTCCATGCAACCATAGCTTATAACTTAATCCAGTTTCAATAGCATGACCAAACGTATGACCCAGGTTTAATGTTGCCCTCAGGCCCTTTTCTGTTTCATCAATGGCGACAACCTCGGCCTTATTAATGCATGACCTCTCTATGGCAAACGATAAGGCATCAAATTGTCTATTCTTTAAATCATCAATGTGCATCTCCAGCCATTGAAAAAATTTATAGTCACGAATAAGACCATATTTAATTACTTCCGCCAACCCGGCACTTAATTCTCTATCAGGCAATGACTGTAAAACATTAACATCTGTAATAACACCGACAGGTTGATGGAAAGCGCCTATCATATTTTTTCCAGCCTCATGATTTACAGCGGTCTTTCCTCCTACAGACGAATCAACCTGTGCTAGCAATGTTGTCGGGATTTGCAAAAATTTTACGCCCCGTTGGTAGCAGGCAGCACTGAACCCTGTGAGATCACCAATTACTCCCCCGCCTAAAGCAATTAGACAACAAGTCCGGTTAAATTTGTGTTCTAGTAATAATGAAATTATCTGATTCATACTCTCTAGATTTTTTTGACCTTCTCCTGCAGGTATTATATGAGTTATTACCTGCACTCCCTCGAGAGCCTCTATAAGTTGTGTCAAATAGAGTTTTTCTACCGTCGTATCGGTAATGATCATTACCTGATTAGTATTCAATAATTCTGAATAATACTCAGTCTTATCTAAAATACCTTGACCAATAAATATCGGGTAACTCCTGGATCCAAGCTCAACAGTTAATTTATTCATGATTTTCTATAAATTCACTAATTTGAATAATGATTTGCTTGGCTTGTAAATTATCAACGTTAACTTTAATGTCTGCGATTTCATTATATAGTGGGTCACGTTCCTCTAATATAGATCTTATTTTACCAAGCCGATCGTTAGTATCAAGTAACGGTCTGTTATTATCATATGAAGTTCTCTTCATAAGTAATTCAGGACTTGCGGTAAGATAAATTACTATACCTCTCTGTGATAGCATATCTCTATTCCGCTTTGTAAGTATTGCGCCGCCACCAGTTGCCAATACAATTCCATTTTGTAATAAAAGTTCATCAATGGTCTTACACTCTCTGCTACGAAATCCTGATTCACCTTCTAGATCGAATATCAGATTGATCGTTGCACCCGTTTTCTTCTCTATTTCTTTGTCTGAATCAAAAAATACTTTATCCAGTTTTTTTGCTAGTCGTTTCCCTATAGTAGTTTTACCAACACCCATAGGTCCGATTAGAATAATATTTTCAGATTTTGACATTATGGAATTTTCGAAATGAATGCTATGTTGACAAAATAACCCGGCATAAGTATGCATTCAAGCAAACATGGGTTTTAGAAATAAAAAATAGATGTGACCGGGATACCCGGCCACATCTATGTTGGCTGCATCTCAATTATCTTGGTAATGACCGACGAACCAGCCACAGCAGCAGCCGCATTCTTAACTTTAGTCCCGGATTTTTTTACGGCTCT
>CAUZRI010000273.1:0-2670 GCA_963582285.1 Gammaproteobacteria bacterium
TTATTTTATTTTGTTCATCAATCTCATCACTAAAGTACTGTTTTGGAATGCCAATTTTTATGCCTTCAATTGAATTATTGAGCATTTTGGTATAATCAACTGCTATATTGTCCAGAGATGTTGAGTCTTTACTATCAAAGCCTGACATGGCGTTTAAGAGCATGGCGGCATCTTCCGCTGTTTGCGTCATGGGTCCACCTTGATCCAGACTAGAAGCGAATGCAATCATACCAAAGCGGGAAACGGTACCATAAGTTGGCTTTAATCCTGTGATGCCACATAGTGCAGCTGGTTGACGTATTGAGCCGCCAGTATCTGTACCTGTTGCGGCTGGAATCAATCTTGCAGAGACTGCGCTACTACTTCCTCCGGAAGAGCCGCCCGGTACTTTTGACGGATCCCATGGATTTTTTGATGGGCCATAAAAGCTGGTTTCAGTTGATGATCCCATAGCAAATTCATCCATGTTAGTCTTTCCCAGACAAACCATTCCTTGCTGGTTTAATTTATCAACCACCGTTGCATTATAAGGGGGAATAAAATTATCCAGCATTCTGGAACCACAAGAGGTTTTTATTCCACTCGTGCAAAAAATATCCTTATGCGCAATAGGTATTCCAGTTAAAGGTGAATGCTGTTTTTTAGATATTTGTATATCTGCTGTTTTAGCTTGAGAAAGTGCACTATCCGGTGTAACGGTAATGAAGCAATTTAATGCGGTATTGTTTTGATCAATCCTATTTAGATAAAAATGAGTCAATTCTTCGCTGCTTACTTCCCTTTTATCAAGCAGTTGTGATAATTCAGCAAGAGTATAATTATGCATATAAATTCTTTATATAACTTTAAATATGGTGACGTTAATCGATTACCTTTGGTACCAGATAAAAGCCAGAATCGACTTCTGGTGCAATTTTCTGATTCTTATCCCGTTGATTAGTTTCGGTAACGCTGTCTTCTCTCAATCTAGCAATGATTTCAAGAGGGTGAGCCAGTGGGGAAATATCATCTGTATTTACATTATTCATTTGTTTCACCATTTCAAGAATATTCCCTAATTCTTTCTGATAGTCAGGTATTTTATCCTCCTTCATTGACAGTCTTGCCAGTAAGGCGATATTTTCGATATCCGAACGTTCAAGAGACACAAAATTGCTCCTTATATTTGTTGTAAAATTGTGAATATATCATATCTGCATACTTGCTCATTAGGCTAGCCACTGTTACAGTAATACACTTAAATCAGGCGTTTGAAGCCTGATCTTACAGAAGTTTGAGATAGCCTGTGGAAAACTGATTTCATGCGATTAAACACCGGTTTGAGTCCAATACTATTATGCAGTTTACAGTATCCAGTATCTCTGACTATGACAAGTTTAATTCGTAGTAACAAAATTTGCAGCCCTAAGCTGTAAGGATTTTCCGATACATGTTAAATAGTCTTCGAGGTTTTTTTTCCAACGATTTATCCATAGATTTGGGTACAGCCAATACACTGATCTATGTTCGTGGTAAAGGCATAGTATTAAACGAACCGTCTGTGGTTGCCATACGTAAGGAAGGTAGGTCCATAAATTCAAAATCTATTCTTGCCGTCGGCACCGAGGCAAAACGTATGCTTGGTCGAACCCCTGAACATATAGTTGCGATACGGCCACTTAAAGATGGTGTGATTGCGGATTTTACTGTAACCGAAAAAATGCTGCAGCATTTTATTCGCGTGGTTCATGGTAGTACGATGTTTAAACCGAGTCCACGAGTTCTGGTGTGCGTGCCCTGTGGTTCGACGCAGGTTGAAAGAAGAGCCATTAAGGAGTCGGCATTGGGTGCTGGTGCGAGAACTGTACATTTAATTCAAGAACCTATGGCTGCGGCAATTGGTGCTGGAATGCCAGTCAGTGATGCCCGGGGGACAATGGTGCTGGATATTGGCGGCGGTACAACCGAGGTTGCGGTGATATCGCTTAATGGTATTGTTTATTCAGACTCTGTACGTATTGGCGGAGACCGATTTGACGAAGCAATTATAAATTATGTCCGACGCAATTATGGAACCCTGATAGGTGATGCAACTGCAGAACGTATAAAACATGAAATTGGTTGTGCATATCCAGGTAATGAAGTGCGAGAAATTGAGGTTAGAGGCAGAAACCTGGCTGAAGGTATCCCTCGTGGTTTTATTTTAAATAGTAATGAAATTCTGGAAGCATTGCAGGAACCATTAACGGGAATCGTTGATGCCGTCAAAAATGCACTTGAACAGACTCCCCCTGAATTAGGTTCTGATGTAGCTGAACGGGGTATGGTGTTAACGGGAGGAGGGGCATTACTTCGTGATATTGATCGACTATTCATGGAAGAAACAGGGTTGCCTGTAATAATTGCTGAGGATCCTCTTACCTGCGTTGCAAGAGGTGGTGGACGTTATCTGGAAATGATTGATGAATATGGGGCAGATATATTAACAACTGAGTAAATCGAATAATTATTTAGTAATACTTGGAAATATTGCATGAAAGTTAACAGGTTAAATGCATTATTGATATATGCCTCCAAAAGGAATAAATGCATGAATTATAGATCTACAGACATTTTTGTATTACTAAAATTAGTGATTAATCGTCATTTTCTCTGTATCTAGTTTTTTAAAATTAATCTGGGGAGATTAAT
>CAUZRI010000274.1:0-2660 GCA_963582285.1 Gammaproteobacteria bacterium
GTCGATTAACTCCAGTTGCGTAACGAGTGAGTCACAAGACCCTAACAATATCACCAGCGGTAATATTAGAATTCGTCTCAATAGTTTTTTTGCGTGGTATTTCATCATTAACAATATAACGCGATTTGACAGAATTCGTTGAATATATTAAATCATTTGATTAAATCAATCGAATGAAATATTATTGATTCATTATGTTTTACAACTAAAAAGAAGGTTTGACGATAAAAAGCACTCAATTTCAGATGAATATTCCAGAAAAACGTAGTGACTCAACACGGCTTGCCCTGATACATGCAGGTCTGGCCTTATTTGGAGAATTTGGGTTTAAAGGTACGACAACACGGGCCTTGTCCAACCATGCAGGGGCAAATATTTCAGCTATTCCCTATTATTTTGGTGGCAAAAAAGGACTCTATCTTGCAGTCATGGAATATATTGTTTTGCGTATGCAGTCGCATTTTGGTGAGACGCAAGTATTAATCAGTTCACTGTTATCTAAACAATCTATCAATAAAAAGGATGCTTTGAATGCCTTGAAATTAATGATCAGTAGCATGGCACAGATATTTGTTGAATCAGATGAACCCAAGGCATGGGTACAACTAATTATGCGGGAACAAGCACGACCCACTGAGGCCTTTGACATTATCTATAACGGACAGATGGTGCATATTCAACATATGTATGCATCGCTAATTGCAGTGTGTACCGGCCTGGATCCAGAAAGCGACGAGGTTAAATTACGTTGTCATGCCTTAATTGGACAAATATTATTTTTTATTTTAAGTCGTGAAAGTCTTTTACGACACCTGGTTGTAAAAAAGCTTCAACCTGAACAAATTAAACTAATTTATAGCATCCTCATTAACCATGCTGAAGCTTGTTTAAAGATTCCATTAATTGAGGTAGAGACATTGGATCACGAATGAAGCAACGAATACAAAATCCTCGGTTAAATAAAATTAAGCAATGGACAATTTTCCGCTGCTTGTTTTTTGGGTTGATGGCTTTAGGTTTATCTTCCTGTTCATTAAGACCAGAATTTTCACGTCCCATACCTCCAGTGGCAGCGCAACACCTCTTCTTAAATAGCAGCGCATTAGAAGGAGTAGATCAAGGTATGAATCGATGGTGGGAGCGTCTGGATGATCCCCTGTTAAATAAATATATTGAAGCATTATTGTCCAATAATCTTTCACTCAAAGAGGCAACAGAAAGGGTTGTTCAGGCCAACGAGCGATTCAATATTCAACGTGGACCCATATTGCCGAGTATCAGTGCAAATAGTGTTGCAAGACGAAGTTTTACACCAATTGACTCAGGTCTGGCTGGGTCCCAGAGAGTTTATGGTACAAATTTAAATGCAGAATTATCAGTATCATGGCAAATCGATTTATTTGGCCGTATTAAACAATCCGTAAATGCTGCTGAGGCAGGTTTTATTGCCAGTCAATATGACAGGGAAGCGATACAACAATCATTAATTGCTAACTTGCTAAATCGTCGTATTGCTATCGCTATAAATGCAAAATTACTCGCACTGGCAAAAGATGTTAGCCGTAGTCAGGAAAATCTCTACGCTCTGGTTAAAGGGCGTTATGATTCCGGTACACGTGGTACAGAATTAACTGATGTATATTTAGCCGAAGAAAATTTTCGTTCTGTCCAATCAAATATCCCTGTATTCGAACGGCAACTCGCAGCAGAAACATACCGATTGGATACCTTGCTTGGTACCGCACCAGGCATGACACTTTCCCTGGAGTCAGAGTTTACTCTTCTGCCGCCACCGCGTGATGTTGCGACATGCCTCCCCATTCAACTTTTAGACCGGCGGCCTGATTTACGGGCCTCTGAATTTCGATTGGCAGCAGCAGATGCTGAAATTGGTGTCGCCATGGCAGATCTCTATCCAGGTATGAATCTCGGTGGAACAATAGGTGTGAGCGGTAACCAGACTAATAATTTACTTAGTGCAGATCAACTTGCGGGCGCCTTGTTACTTAGTATTACGTCACGACTATTTGAAGGTGGCGCATTGTGGGCAAATATTCGTTTGCAAGAGTCAGAGACACGCGAGCTATCAGCACGATATGCCGGCAACGTGCTAGAAGCTCTGCGTGAGGTGGAAACAGCTTTGAATGCTGAACAAGAGTTGGATAAAGAACTGCTGCTTCAACAGCAATCTGTCGAACTTATACGAAAAACAGAGGCGTTATTAGAATCTCGTTATCGAAATGGAATTGAATCATTAAGAGTTTATCTTGAGACCCAACAACGCCGTTATCAGATTGAACAGAATTGGCTGAGATTACAGCAGGAAAAATGGAACAATCGCATAGCACTTTACCTGGCACTGGGTGGTGACTGGGTAGATGAAAATGATGAAACTTCTTATGTGAATAATACTGCTTGCTTATAGATGACTAGGAAATAGAAATATATGAACAATGAAAAACGCGCAGGGATAATACAACTTATTGTTGTTTTCGTTTTTATTATCGGATCATTTGCATTATCTAAATTACTGGAATCAAACTACCAGCCACCGGGGCAGAATGATCTTAGTGACCGAATATTATTTGTTGAAACGACACAAGTAACGCCAGAACCCTATCGCATCTCGTTTGAAACTACTGGTTTGGTACAGGCTCGAA
>CAUZRI010000275.1:0-2649 GCA_963582285.1 Gammaproteobacteria bacterium
TAGGCACATCGCGTAGTGTCTATGTATCAATGGACGGCGGTATTCATTGGATATCTATGAAGAATAATATGCCGAAGGTTCCCATACATGATTTGCGCATCCACCCAAGAGAGAATGATTTGATTGTAGGCACATTTGGTAGAAGTATTTGGATCGCTGATATTTCTCCGCTTCAAGAAATAAGCTCCTCTATTCTATCTAAAGATATTCATCTTTTTGATATTGAACCTCAGGTTCTTTGGATTTTGAGTGGACAAAAACAGGTTGCAGCGAATCACCAGAATTATTCTGGTGAAAACGCCCCAAAAGGAGTTGTCATTAATTATTACCTGAAAAACAGGTTGGAAAATGGCGTTAAGGTACAGATTTATCTTGGGGAGCACCTTATTAATGAATATACCGGGCCGGGTGAGGCTGGGCTAAATAGCGTAGAGTGGTACCTTACTAAACGAATACCTCGCACCGATTCAGATAAAAAACGAGTAGCGAATTGGATTGAAGAAACCAAAGTAGATGAATTGTATTTTGATTATTATGATGGGCATGACCATTTTGGAGAACCCGATGAAGAAGTTTCTGTAACTGGCAGGCCCTTAGGCATTTGGACTCAGCCACAATCTGTATGGCGGGAAGTAGAGTATAAACATGTCCGTGTCAAGCCGGGCGCGTATAAAATAAAACTTCTGGCAAATAATCAAGAATTAATAAAAAACGCTCTCGTTCTTAAAGATCATTGGTATTATAAAGTATATTAAATAAAAAGGCTGTGTTTATGTTAAAACATTTTAAACTTACAATTTTAATAATATTATGTAATGCCATTGTATTTGGACAAAATCGACCAACTGATCGCATGTTTGCTACACGGTCGGAAATTGTTGCTCAGCATGGTATGGCTGCTACAAGCCACCCTCTCGCAACACAAATTGCTCTTGATATATTGAAGTCCGGAGGTAATGCAATTGATGCGGCCATTGCTGCCAATGCGGCCCTAGGTTTAATGGAGCCCACGGGGTGCGGTATAGGTGGAGATTTGTTTGCAATTGTCTGGGATACCAAGACTGAAAGACTTCATGGACTGAATGCAAGTGGTCGGTCTCCAAAATTATTAACCATAGATTATTTTAAAGAAAGAGGGCTCAAATCGATTCCTCCTTTGGGACCTATACCCGTAACAGTGCCGGGATGTGTTGATGGGTGGTTTGAGCTCTATAATCGCTTCGGCAGTCTGGATTTTAATACTATCTTACAGCCAGCGATTGACTACGCAAACAATGGATTTCCTGTTACAGAAATAATAGCAAATTATTTTGAAGAAGATTGCAAAGACTTGGGACATTTCCCCGGCTTTAAGGAAACATATATGCCCGATGGCAAACCGCCTGCCAAGGGGGAAATATTTCGAAATCCTCGGTTAGCCAATACATATAAGAAAATTGCTAATGGCGGTCGAGACGCTTTTTATAGAGGATCTATTGCTAAAACGATGGTTGATTTTTTGGCTAAGCAGGGTGGTTTTCTAAGTCTTGATGATTTTTCTAGTCATCGTTCAGAATGGATACGTCCTGTTACTACGAGTTATAGGGGGTACGATGTCTGGGAATTACCACCCAATGGCCAGGGTATAGCTGCCTTGCAGATTCTAAATGTTTTGGAAAATTATGATATTGCTAATTTGGGATCAGGCAGCGCTGAATATATTCATACATTCGTAGAAGCAAAAAAACTAGCCTACGAAGATCGCGCAAAATACTATTCAGACATGGATTTTAATGATATTCCAGTAAAAGAATTGATTTCAAAATCATATGCCCAAAACAGGAAACAACTCATTAAACCAACTCATGCTGGTAAATCCTACCCTGCAGGTAAGTTGATGCATGGTGAAACGATTTACCTGACTGTTGCGGACAAATATGGTAATATGATATCCTTGATCCAGAGTAATTACCGTGGTATGGGTTCCGGTATGGTACCAACTGATTTAGGGTTTGTACTTCAGGATAGAGGTGAGTTATTTAGTCTTAAAGAGGGACATTTGAATGTATATCAGCCGGGCAAACGTCCTTTTCATACAATTATACCTGCTTTTGTAACAAAAGATGGAGAACCATTTATGAGTTTTGGTGTAATGGGTGGTGCCATGCAGCCTCAAGGTCATGTTCAGATTATTGTCAATATAATTGATTTTGGCATGAATCTTCAGGAAGCAGGCGATGCACCTCGAATTCGTCATTCTGGTTCATCTCAACCCACAGATCAGATAATGAATAATGGCGGGGTCGTAAACTTAGAATATGGGTTTAGCGAAGAAATAATTCTTAAGTTGAAAACCTGGGGTCATCAAGTACAAGTTGGAACAGGGGGATATGGCGGATACCAAGCAATTAAATGGGATTCCGAAAATAAAGTTTATTATGGGGCTTCTGAATATCGAAAAGATGGTCAGGCCGCTGGATATTAGTTAAACAATAGATTTACCCTTTCTACAATATCAGCCCCACATTCGTGGGGTTTTTTGTTTGTGGGATGATGGGTAGATTTAGAATCAACGGGATTATCAATTTTTATTAATGAGTACTAGGTAATTGTATGACGTTTCATGAGTATAATGAATAAGGTAATAAACCGATTCTTTTCAATATTGTT
>CAUZRI010000276.1:0-2638 GCA_963582285.1 Gammaproteobacteria bacterium
GCAGATAACGACCCAATCTGCCATATTCCAGTTTCCTGGTCATAGGTTCCGTGGCTGAAAGAAGGTGTCAAACCTGTAGGTATTTCCATTCCTGAAGGTAATAAATCTGACACTTCAACTTCTGTCGCAGGATCTGGCCCAGCATTGGTCACAGTTACCAGATATTCAACAGAATTCCCAACTGTTGGATTTTGAATATTGACAGCACTTGTTATTTGTAAATCACTAAATTGATTCAGTTCGGCAGGAACGCTGAACTCTGTAAAGACGATGTGTCGTCTCAATATTTGTGTCCCCGAAAAATCTATCACCGGGACTTCCGTTAATGCACCCGCTGATGCACTTCCATCAATTATTTCTAGATTTGCAATGGCATCAGCAACATCCATTCCATTATTAATCACCTCACCAAAAACAGTGAACCCACCATTTTGCGGATCAAGCAGGGCTGAATTATCTGCCAGGTTAATAAACCATTGATTGGTTGCACTATTGGGATCACCGGCCAGCTTTGCCATGGCAACTGTGCCCCTAATATTGGAACGGTTAAATTCATTTGCGATGGCGGATTTTGCAGCAACATTTCCAAGATCGTTATCTATTGACGTAAAACCACCTCCTTGAATAATAAAATCTGGAACACTACGGTGGATAAATGAATTTACGTAGCTGTCATCATTAATATAACTTAGAAAATTTTCAACAGTTACAGGCGCTTCATCATCAAATAATTCAATCTGAATATCTCCCAGAGGAGTTTCTATTAAAACAATCGTTGCGGTTGTTTGAAATGACAATAAAATAAAGCTTATGGTAACAAGTAAATTAGGTAATCTACCTTTTAAAAGTTTAAACAAGTTATTGTCTCTCCATATCGATTTTTAATATTTTGACTGAAATTGATCATAACACAGTTAAGTATTCTGCAGCGTAATACACAATAGTTACTTACAGTATATATACCTGAATAATTAACGAGGAATGGCATCAAATTTTACATCAGGTTTCTGGGACAGAGGATATCAAGAATTCTTTAAAAATCAACAATGAAGATAAATACGAACGACGAATAACCTAGCATAACCTCAGACTCTCGATACATCGGATTGTCTAAACAGCACTGTGAAAGCAATTAGTTCGCATACAAGACGAGAATAATCATGCAAATTTACAGTTATGCCTATGCAACAACTATAATAAAAACTAACATTAGGATTCTTACTTTTATAAATACTACGGCTGAAACATTATGAAATTATTCTTATTTATGTTTATGTTTGTTACTGTTTTTAACACACCTGCTAATGCAGCCGATCGCTTAACACCAATTTCACCAGATAATTATACCGAAGAACAAAAGACCGCTGCAGCTGAATTTATTGCGGCACGGAATGTGCCAGTGTTTGGCCCATTTGAACCGCTTATGCACAGCCCGCAGGTAATGAATCAGGCTCGTGCAATGGGGGATTATTTGCGTTACAAATCTTCTCTGGGAAATACACTGAGCGAACTGGTTATCCTAATTACGGCACGTGAGTGGACGCAAGACTATGAATGGTACGTACATCATCCTATTGCCTTAAAAGCTGGAATCAAACAAGAAATTACCGAAGCAATTGCTGATGGCCGCCGTCCAACAGGTATGAGTGACGATGAAGAAATCGTCTACAATTTTTCTACGGAATTACACAGAAACAAACGAGTCAGTGATTATACCTATGAACGTGCCCAAAAACGTTTCGGCAACAAGGGCATAGTGGATCTGACCGGCATAAATGCATACTACACTCTGCTGGCTATGCAAATGAATGTAGCTCAATATCAGGTACCTAATGATGCCAAAAAATTAGTACGAATTCCTGAGTAATTCCAAAGAGGTGATACTTGGCAATCGAGCATCCTGCCCCTGTCTCACTGTATAGCTTTACATGTCAGGCTTGAATGCTTTTCAAATTTTGACATTAAACTCGTATACCTTATTAATAAACATAAATTGAGTTGTAAATATCTTAAGTTTTTCCAGTAATTGAGCTAATTCAAACTAACCCAGTGATTATGCGATAGAATCGTTGTTTTATAGTAAACTATCCTCAAGTTAGACCATGTATGAGGGAATTTTCATAATGTTAGGCCGTGCATATATTGGCATCAGTATATTACTTGCGGGATTAAGTTTTGCGCATGCCCAAACTTCGTCCACTATTGTAGAGGCTGAAATAGCGTCATACCAGGAAACACTGGATCGCTATTGCGTTACTTGCCACAACGAGGCGTTAAAGACGGCAAGTTTAATTCTCGATAAGGACAATGCAAATATCCGTAATCTTAGCTTGGCACCCGCCATGTGGGAGAAGGTATTATTAAAACTTAAGACCCGTTCTATGCCTCCCGTGGGTATGCCTAGACCAAACGAGACGTTTTATGAGTCCATGGGTGCCCACCTGGAAACATCTCTGGCTGCCATTGCAAAATCTAATCCAAATCCTGGCAGAACAGCCACATCACACCGACTTAACCGCACGGAATACACCAATGTAATACGCGATATGCTGGGTGTGAAGATCGATGGCGCCGCACTGCTACCCCCTGATAATTCTGGAGGCTTCGATAATCTGGGGGATCTACTTTCTGTATCTCC
>CAUZRI010000277.1:0-2623 GCA_963582285.1 Gammaproteobacteria bacterium
TATTGTAGCATCAAGTTTTTTCTGACTAAATTCGTTAACAGTTAGTCCTGGCACAATACTATAATCTCCATTATCACAAACAACCGGGAAAGAAAATATCAGGCCTTGCGGAATGCCATAAGAACCATCACTGAGTACTCCCATACTTACCCAGTCATCTGTTCGAGATCCATGTACCCAATCACGCATATGTTCAAGCGCAGCATTTGCCGCTGAGGCCGCACTTGAAGCACCTCTCGCATCAATTATGGCAGCACCACGCTTGGCAACCTTGGGAATATATTCATTTTCATACCAATCTGCATCAACCATATCTATAGCTGCTTTACCCGCTATGAGTGCATGATGAAGATCCGGATATTGTGTAGTTGAATGATTTCCCCAGATACATAACTTGCTTATATCATCATTACTGGATCCGGTTTTATCTGCAAGCTGTGCTACCCCACGATTATGATCCAGACGCATCATCGCGGTAATATTTCTAGGATTTAAATCGGGTGCATTATTCAATGTTATTAACGCATTTGTGTTAGCCGGATTCCCAACTACAAGCACTCTAATATTTCTGTTTGCATGTTCATTCAATGCCTTACCTTGGGCACTGAATATCGCGGCATTCGCCTCAAGCAGATCATTCCTTTCCATACCGGGGCCACGTGGTCTGGCACCTACCAGGAAAGCATAGTCTACATCCTTAAAGGCAACATTTGCATCATCACTGATTTCAACACCTACCAGGGTTGAAAATGCACAATCATTCAGTTCCATCACTACACCTTCCAGCGCCTTCAATGCCGAGGTAATCTCAAGTAGTTTAAGAATTACCGGTTGGTCTTTTCCGAGCATTTCTCCTGCGGCTATCCTGAATAACAGTGCATAACCTATTTGCCCGGCAGCACCTGTTACTGCAATTTTTACTGGTGATTTCATACTTCTACCATCTCCTGAATATTAATTATAAATCTTGATTATTTCCGTTTATCCATTGCGATATAATCTCTTTTTTCCGGACCAATATACAGCTGCCTGGGACGACCAATTCTAAAATCTGGGTCCTCCATTAGCTCCAACCACTGGGCAATCCAACCGGCACTCCGTGCAAGTGCAAACATGGCTGTAAACATTTCAGTCGGTATTCTTAATGCCTGGTATATAAGTCCTGAATAAAAATCGACATTAGGGTAAAGCTTACGTTCGATAAAATATTCATCATTTAACGCAATACGTTCCAATTCCATTGCAATTTCAAATAAAGGCTGATTAAGATTCATATCTTCCATTAAATCATAAACTGCTTTTTGAATTATTCTTGCCCTGGGATCATAGTTTTTATAGACCCGATGACCAAACCCCATTAAACGGAATGAATCATCCTTATCCTTCGCACGTGCTATATATTTTGGAATATTATCCTTGTGACCAATTTCTGTCAGCATGTTTATTACAGCTTCATTCGCCCCGCCATGGGCTTTTCCCCACAAGGTACAGATACCAGCTGCAACGCATGCAAATGGATTTGCCTCCGCACTTGCAGCCAGTCTGACAGCTGTTGTACTTGCATTTTGTTCATGATCCGCATGCAGAATAAATAGTAATTCCAGCGCTCGAAGTGCAACCGGACTGGGTTTATACTCCTCTGAAGGCCAGGAAAACATCATATACATAAAATTCTCTACATAATCACGGGAATTGTCCGGGTAAACAAAGGGTAATCCTGACGCATATCGATAACACTTTGCTGCGACATTTGGTATTTTTCCAATCACTCTTCTTGCGGTAAGCATCCGATGTTCCGGATTACGTATATCGGTAGCATCATGATAATAAGAGGCTATGGCAGCAAATACACCGGACATAATGGACATTGGATGAGCATCATATCGATAGCCGGTATAAAATCTTGAAAGATGATCATGGGTCATGCTATGCATTTTCATGTCATGTTCCCAGCTACCCATCTCCAATTTGGTGGGTAATTCACCATGAATGAGTAAATAACATACCTCAAGATAGCTACTATTTTCAGCAAGCTGTTCTATAGGATATCCGCGATGTAACAATATCCCCTCATCTCCGTCCAGGTAGGTAATTGCGCTACGGCAGCTTGAAGTGGTACCAAATCCAGGATCCATTGTAAACATCCCTAATTCCTTGTAGAGACTTTTAGTATCAATGACTGGTGCACCATATTTACCATGCAAAACCGGACATTCAATCTGTTTCCCGGTGCGGTTATCAATTATCGTTACTGACTCAGACATTACTACGCCTCCCTCGGCACATTTCATTTTTATATTTTTTTACAGGATAATACAGGTGACCCTGAATCGGCCGCAAGTCAGCAGCTCATGAACAGGGTAGTATTATGCCTAATTTTTTTTGGAAATGTGCCTATTCTTAGAAACTTGTATCAAACCTGCAACAAGTTACATAAAATATTAACAATTACTCCTTGAGAATTATAACTAAATAGGGAAAATTACAACAATAGTTAATTTCTATATTATCGTCTAACAGGGTTAAAATAACATGAGTACTACCATTCCTTCCTTTTTATACAGTGCCAATGCTGATTTTATTGAAGATTTATACGAATCGTTCATATCTGACCCGACGTCTG
>CAUZRI010000278.1:0-2609 GCA_963582285.1 Gammaproteobacteria bacterium
TATAGCTCACGAATTATACCTGCACCTGGGTTACAAGGAGGTGATGCGCAAAGCTATTGTTCCACACCCCATGATTCATTGTGAGGGTGACGCATTGCTGATGGTAAAACATCTGTAAATAATTGAACCTTATATTCCTTATTCACTACTTATTTCTAGCAATATTTTGAACAATAGTTTAAGCAAGGGTTTGCATGCAGATAATGTAACTCTGTTGAACGAATAAACAGTAAGAATGGAGAGAAAACAATGAAATTAATAAATCGAATTTCCCAGGTGAGCGTTTTGCTGGTTTTGGCATCTGTACTGAGTGCCCAGACTAACCTTGGTATTGCTCGCTACTCAGACTCAGACCAGCTTTTGTTTCCCGAACGAACAGATATGTGGGTACATATGGGCAGCTCGCTTGGTAGTGAATATGGTAACGAACCATTTGACCCGTCTAACCCTGGTGCAATTGGCGTAGTACAGATGGAGCCAACTGCATATCAATACTTCCTTGATAATCACGAATATGCAGCTGGCACTATGTACCTGCTAAGCTTTTATGGCAGCGAAGCAGAATCTGATCCGCAACTACCTGGATTTGTACAAGGTCCGCTTAATGCCCAGGAAATTCATGTCATAGACAGGAATCGATTCAGTGAAGGTCGTGGATTCTTCCTGTTTCCCGCCGATGCCACTACAGTGACTGGATCTGACAAGATTCCTAACGGTAGTACATGTGTTGAATGCCATATGGCTGAAGCCGAATATAATGGAACTTTTAGCCAGTTTTACCCAACTATCAGGGAGATAACAGGCAATTGATAGTTAATATCTATATATAGATAGTTTGTATTAGTATTTACTGATCAATAATAAATCTAAGCCTGCTACCAGGGTATTTCAACTCCATCAAAATTGAAAAAATGCCCGCTTGTAGCGGCGTTCAGACCATCAATAACCTGCAACATGCCTGTAACACTTTCATTGGCATCAATCAGTCCATTAGGGCCACCCATATCAGTTTTGACCCAGCCTGGATGCAAGGCTGCTGCCAACAATCCCTGGCTGGCCAGATCAATTGAAAGGCTTTTCACCACCTGATTAAGAGCGGCTTTAGTTGAGCGATAGATATAAGTAGAACCGCTGTCATTTTCAGCAATTGAACCCATTTTTGAGCTCAAATACAGAAGCTTGCCTGGCAATTGCTTATCCATATTTGGGAGCAGAGCCTTTGTTAGTAAAAGTGGTGCTATCGTATTTATCCGAAATACCTTCAGCCACTCTTCCGAGTCGACCTGATCCAGGGGCTGTGACTGCCCATAGACACCTGCATTATTGATAAATATCGCGATTTTTCTATCTTTGAGCTTTTCTTTGAGCATTTCTGGAAATGATCGGATTTCCTCTTCATTGCTGACATCCAGAGGGAGAATATCCAATCCATCATTCTCCAAAACTTGCAGTTCAACCGCTTCATCCGGCGCCCTACAGCAGGCAATAACCTGGTCTCCTCGTACAAGAAATTGCCTGACAAATTCAAGCCCAAGCCCCCGGTTTGCTCCTGTTATTAGAATAGTTTGAATAATTGATACCTTTGTAAAATCTAGTTATTTTCTTAAATTTGAAAGCTATGTGTTTTTCTGGTTTCAGGTGTAACATTGAATGCCGCAGCCGGTCTTGTCTTAGGCTCTTAGTTAATAAGCTCAAGCTCTGAGTTAGAACGTTAAGAGTGAGTTAAGCCTAACTGCTGCACCATTTTATTGAAACGGAGCCCCATTGTATTTCGATTACACAAATGAACTATCATAAAAATTCGAATACTTTCTCTGGCCATTTCTTGCGGAATAAAATGAAAACATCCAATACCTGTTTTATGCCCTTTAATACACTGTTGGCGAAAGTGTCCGCGGCACTTTCTATTTTACTTTTCTTTTTGTTTTCCATTTCTATTTCCGGTTCTGCTCTTGCCCAAGACTCATCAAGCCCGCTGGGCAGACTGATATTTAAAGCCTCGGTTCCTGGAAGCTCTTCTGGGATCAATTCTGAGAGTTTATTCCAGAATAATAATACCGACACTGAAAACGACGCTCTTTCAAATATTTTGCAAAATCAGGCATTCAACAACAGCATAGCGGAAGACTACCAGGACGCTATTAACGAGAGTATCGACAACGGTGACCTTTATTCACAAACTCTTTCGGAGCAGCACGAAGCTCTTGGCATCATGTTGTATCGCAGCGGTAATTATGAATCAACCATAGAGTCTTTTGATGATGCCATACATTTTCACAAAGTAAATAAAGGTCTGTTTAACCTGGATCAGGCACGGCTGACAGGGCACCTGATAGATGTGCATACCGAATTGGGGGACTTTCCTTCGGTGGATAATAACAAAAATTATCTCTATTACATTCAAAAAAAACCTGAATAAAGGTGATTCACGAATAATGAATTTGCGAAATTCAATTCAAATTAATTCCATCTTTTATGTTGTACTTTTTGCGGCATGCTCCTTGAGTTATTCATTGTCCGCATCAGGACAGGGCAGTGATCAACTTAAAGCATTGTTTTTCGATCAAACTTATCCCGTTTCCTCCGATAAAATTTTATTATCATCCGGC
>CAUZRI010000279.1:0-2605 GCA_963582285.1 Gammaproteobacteria bacterium
CGATACTGTCCTCACTCATCCGCATGATTGATCCCTTGCCAAATTGTTTTTCAATTTGACTTAGCGCTATATCCAAGGCTTGCTTCTTTTTCTCATCCATTGATTTTATCTCCACTGGTGGTTTGCTATGTATCCTGATTATCCCATAAAAATGGCCTCAGGTAAGTGGCCAAGTGAGAATGAATTTATAATATGTGCCTTCGAGCATGGCATTTGATTTTATGTCGGGAATTTCCTGAAACTCCCGAGAATTTTATTGTATATCAACGAATCTTCGTTGTAGTCCTTCAATGAGTAAAGGTAAGAGGACGTATGGCATACTACAAATGGGGTATGCTATAACATATAGTAATAAACATTTAATATTGAAGTGATATTATAATTTTTCAACTATTTCCTGTAATCCCTGCAGCGCCATCAAGATTGCCTGTTCACGAATACTCTCTCTATCTCCGGAAAATACAGTAGAGGTGCTGATAGTAGACGATCCTTCTGCCCCCCATGCAAAACAGACTGTTCCTACTGGTTTATCCTCCGTCCCGCCATCTGGGCCTGCAATACCCGTTACCGCAACACTAATCTGGGCATGGCTATTTCCCAGCGCCCCTTCTGCCATTGCAATTGCAGTTTCAATGCTGACTGAGCCGAACTTATTTAGTGTTTCATTGGTAACGCTAAGGATCTCTTTTTTAGCCTCATTAGAATACGTTACATAACCGCGTTCGAACCAGGCAGAACTCCCTGGCAAGCTGGTCATGGAATGTGCTATTCCGCCACCTGTACAAGATTCTGCTACGACAACCCTAATATCTCTTGCCAATAATTGTTGTGCCAATTGCTGAAGAAGGTATGTCTCTACACTATTCATTAATTAACGGCGTACTTTAAAAAATTTTGTTAATAATTCTGCACATTGACTCTCTAACACGCCACATTCCAGCTCAGCATGATGATTTAACCGCCGTTCCTGAAATAGGTTGATAATACTCGATGCAGAACCTGATTTTGGGTCATATGCCCCAAACACAACACGCGCAATTCGGGCATTAAATATTGCCCCAGTACACATTACACATGGTTCCAGGGTTACATATAGTGTTGTTCCGGGCATCCGATAATTTTCTTTTTGAATTGCAGCAGATCGTAGGGCTACGATTTCTGCATGTGAACTTGGATCGTTGGTAGATATTGGCTTATTCCAACCTTCACCTAAAATTCGTTCATTCTCAACGACTACTGCACCCACAGGGACTTCACCTTGCTGTTCTGCATGCTTTGCGAGTTCAATGGCATGCATCATCCATCTTTCATCGTCATTCATTATAGTAAGATGAATTCGGAGGTCTCAGGCAATGTCAGTAGTACCAACTATAGAATTATGTACTTGTTTATTTGCTTCGAGTTGAATCTCCCCATCAAGGAGATAGCAGGAAAAATTATCACGGTCTCCCTGCTTAAATATTTGGCTCTTCTTTTTTAATTCAATTAATTCAGCATTTTTGATTATTTCATTTTGTACTTCTGGCGGTAATTCATTGACAGGTATTAACTGCCGTATGATATCCGCATATTTTTGCTTTTCTTCAGGTGTGCTCATTTGGTCAAAAAAATCCCGACATTTAGCGTGTGTAGTTATTATTAATCATTTTGGCCCAATTTCGTATTGGAATCCATGAGGTTATATTATTATTTCTCGGTAAAAATGCTACAGTATTCAAAATTATTTGGGAAACTGCTTTTAACGAGGATAAAAATTCATGATGGATTATATAACGAATGGAACGCTAAATGGTGAGTTACAGCGAAATTTCTGGCAAAAGGCAATACCAAAACCCCAGGTTTGCATATTGCCGGGAATATTCTTTAGTTTTACCCAATATTAATTGCTGTGTCAGCTAGAAAGTCAGGGATTAGGGTAATCGTCCATTTCTGGCTCTGGCAGGTTAGCAAATATTCAAAAATACCCGAGTCAATCGCGTCAAGGGACTGCGATTGGAAATGAGGCTATAAACTCTACGCCTTGCCTATTTTCAAGATTGCTGGCAGAAATATGACCTCCATGGTATTCCACAATTAATCTTACGATATAAAGCCCCAATCCTAAATGCGGTTCATCCTTATTTTTATCTTCTCTTACACTTATCATTGAATTAAACAATTGAGTCAACATGATGTCCGGCAAAGATGATCCGAAGTTAATGACACTTACAGCCCATGTTTCATCATGTACTATTAATTTAACCTCAATAGGTTGTGATCCATTTTTAAAATCTATAGCATTTTTAATCAACTTATCTAACATCTGCACAAACAAATCCGTTGCAATCATTTGTGTGATCTTTTTTTCTGGCACACTTAGTGAAAAATTATTTTTCGGAAATGCAATTCGATAACCTTCAATACAATTATTTAGTAGTTCAGTGATTTCAGTAGTTTGTTTTTCTGCACTCTGTAGCGCCTGCTCCAATCGTGTGGCTTCACTTAAACGAATAACGATTGTATTTAAACGACTAACACCTTCTTTTGCTCTTTGTATGTATGTTACTTTTTCTTCATTTGCTACAGCATCGTTAAATTGATCAAGTGATGATTGAACAACCGCGAT
>CAUZRI010000280.1:0-2602 GCA_963582285.1 Gammaproteobacteria bacterium
TAACAGAAAAGGGGGAACAAATTGATATAAATTTACTGTCGCGCGCCGTAAAGCAACAAGCAATATTAAATTTTATGCGACAACAAACAATCGAGTGCTCTGCCAATTTATTTGAGCAAGAATTCAGCAACTGGCGCGCCCCATTGAATGCATTAGTTGATAAAGATCTTGTGCAGGTACTATCAGTTTTCATTGTTGATGATAAACATATTACAGACAAAGCAGACATAAAACTTAATGATGAACAATGCAAAGCATTAAGCATTATAAATAATGGACTGAATACAGATCATCGATATTTACTGGACGGAATTACAGGTAGCGGTAAAACAGAAATCTATCTGGAAGCAATAAAAAAAGTAATTGAACAGGGAAAACAGGCGCTGGTGCTGGTACCAGAGATCGGATTGACACCCCACTTTATTTCCCGATTTCAAAAACGTATACCATCTCAACTTGTTGTTTTACATTCAGGGTTATCAGATGGAGAACGATTACATGCCTGGCTCAAGGCGCGCGATGGTGTAGCGCAGGTCGTACTCGGAACACGATCAGCAGTATGGACACCATTAAAAAATGCAGGTCTTATAGTAGTGGATGAAGAGCATGATCAATCCTATAAACAACAGGACAGTTTACGCTATTCCGCAAGAGACATCGCAATCTTACGCGCGAGCTTATACAAAATCCCAATCATCCTGGGATCGGCAACGCCTTCTCTTGAATCACTACATAATGTAGAGATTAACAAAATTACCAGAATCACACTGGCGAGACGGGCAGAAAATGCAATTCCCCCAAAATTTCGAATTGTCGACATGCGTGGACAACAAGTTACCGGGGCACTATCCGGGGCATTAATAAACGCCATTAGTGATGTACTCAGTCAGAAAAAACAGATCCTGCTATTTCAGAACCGACGTGGCTATTCTCCAGTATTTATGTGTCATCAATGCAATTGGATAAACCTGTGTAGCCGTTGCGATATTCCTCTGACCTACCACAAAATAGGAAACAAACTTATCTGTCATCATTGTGGGAATCAGGGCAGACCTTCGAACAAATGTAATGAATGTGAGGCTGAAGACATGATCCAAATAGGACATGGTACAGAACGCCTTTATGAAACACTAAGCGAATGTTTCCCATCTGCACGAATTTTACGCATCGATCGCGACAGTACGCGTCGTAAGGGATCTATGCAGGATTATTTTGAAAAAATTAACTCGGGATCCGTGGATATACTTGTCGGCACACAAATACTTGCAAAAGGCCATCATTTTCCTAAGGTAACGCTAGTAGGAATTATTGATGCTGACAGAGGGTTGTACAGCAATGATTTTCGAGCAGGCGAAAAAATGGCTCAAGTTATTGTTCAAGTAAGTGGTCGATCAGGCAGGGCTACCGACCCAGGACTAGTCATGATACAAACCCATTATCCTGACCATCCATTCTTATCGACTCTGGTACAAAATGATTACAATTATTTTGCAAGCCTGCAAATGGCGGATCGTAAAATTACCAATCTTCCACCATATACTTACCAGGCTCTATTAAGAGTAGACAGCCATGAGAGTATATATCCTATGATATTTCTGGAAAGTGCCGCCAACAGGTTACGAATGATTACAAAAAAAATAGATGTATACGGGCCATTTCCAGCACCAATAGAAAAACGTGCAGGCAGATACCGATTTCAACTTTTGGTGCAATCCGATAATAGAACCACATTACAAAATATACTTAAAGACTGGATAAGAGAGCTTGATCAAATCAAAGAAGGTAAGAAAGTTCGCTGGTCAATGGATATAGACCCTCAAGAACTACTATAAAATAATATAAGCGAATGACTTCGATCAAAAATTTATAGATTCAAGTCTTCGCCTGATAATAATTTTTATCTCAGCTGTATCAATAAATACATCAGCAAAATAATCAGGATATACTGTTACCTTGAATAAGGGCATTTGGGTCATGAAAGAATTAATTAAACAAAATCTAATTACTGCATTAAATCAATATCTAAAGGAAAACTCACTCCATTTGGAAGCATTTCCTGCTATTGAAATAGAGCATGCCAAAGATTTGCAACATGGGGATTTTGCATCAAATATTGCAATGGTTCTTGCTAAACCCTTAAGCAAGCCCCCTCGAATTATTGCTGAAGAACTAATCAAGTTCATACCAGAGCATCCAATGCTGGAAAAAACCGAGATTGCAGGACCAGGATTCATAAACTTTTTTTTGGCTAAGAATGCTTATCTGCAAATAATCTCAGAAATTCTTGTAGCAGGTAAAAATTTTGGCACATCAGAAATTGGAAACAAAAAGAAAATTTTACTTGAGTATGTTTCATCAAATCCCACAGGGCCTATCCATATTGGTCACGGTCGAGGGGCAGCATATGGTTCTGTTCTCGCCAATCTATTACTGGCCACTGGCCACAAGGTTACCCGAGAATATTACGTTAACGATGCAGGTAGGCAGATGGATATTCTTGCCACAAGTGTATGGTTACGGTATTTACAGATTCAAACTGATGAAGAAATACCATTCCCGGAGAATGGCTACCATGGTCAATATATTACGGATATTGCCCAAC
>CAUZRI010000281.1:0-2576 GCA_963582285.1 Gammaproteobacteria bacterium
CTGCCCTACTTGTTTTAAACTGAAGAAAAAGGAAAAAAGGTGCCATCAAAGAAATATAAAACGTCATTAATGGATCAATATATATTAGCACTCCAAATGTCACGCACATAGTCATAAAAGGTATCATCATGTATAGAATCACCCTGAGAACACGACCACATAATTGTGAATCACTGTCAACAGTTCGGGCTATAGTTGCAACATTAACTTCAGATTTTTTTTCGGCCAATAATATTCTGGTAGACAATAAATTTAACGCTCTACGGGAACAATATTCAGAGTAGCTTCTACTTAACTGCAAAATAATTACTCTGGAGTAATATATCAATAATGACGAAAGAGAGAGTAATAGTGAAACTCCCATACTGCCAATAATCAGAAATTCAATAGTGCGTGCATAGAAATCCTTTTCAAGAATTTGTATAGGCTCCCCCGAAGAAAAGGCACGTGCATAGAATAAAATTGAGGCAAAAGCAAGAGCTTGAAGAGCAACACCAAAAATTCCAGATAAAACAATAATAATTGAATCTTTTTTGAAACGAAAAATAGAGTCTTGGACTAACCAGTGTATAAACATACAGTATCTTTTTACTGTTTTCAGTAAGTTATATAAATTCTTTCTTAAATTATTTTGCATCATAAAATTCTGACATAACGAAACAAAGAACGATTCTGAGGAATTGGAAATAGATAATTAAATATATAATGTTAAACAGTCTTTTATTACAAAGCTTGTTAAGTATTTAGTTTCACAGGATGATTTGACTTTAAACTTTTACTCATTACATTTACATGCATACGTATTTCGTTACCATAGTCATTAAATTGCAACTGCTTTTTCATCGAATGATCCATATGGATTTAAAATGATTCGGATACCGCTCATATCGATCACCAATCGATATGATTTAATTTGGGAATACACTCAAACTTTTCTTCCCCGGGGCATTTGGAAAAATATAACTGACCAGATTGTCCAGCCTGAATTCGAACTCAAGATATTCTGGATACAATAAAATTCTGCTGTTCCTCGGTTAGATAGGGATGCATCGGCAAACTCATTACACGGGTTGTTATTACATCTGTGACTGGTAAATCGTTGCTGTCCAATTGCATTGCAGGTTGTCTGGCAAGTGAAATAGGATAATGGATGGCTGTAGGTATTCCTGCCTGCTTAAATTCATCTTGTATCTCTGTTCGTTTACCTGACTGAATCGTATATTGCGCATAAACACTTGTATTACCAGGTTCTATATATGGAGGCATAATCTCCGGAATCTCATTTAAGAGCATCGTATAACGGTCCCCCACTTCCTGCCGCAAACATACCTCTTCCGGAAATATGTCAAGTTTTGCCAGTAATATCGCTGCCTGTATGGTATCGATCCTGCCATTAATACCGATGCGTGAATGATGGTAGCGTCTTTTCTGACCGTGGATCCTGATTTCACACATGATTTTTGCCAGCTCATCACTGTTAGTAAAACAAGCACCACTGTCACCATAACCACCTAAGGGTTTGGATGGAAAGAAGCTGGTACAACCAATGGTAGTTAAGCCGCAGGACTGTTTTCCATTATGGGTTGCACCAAAACTTTGTGCACCGTCCTCAATAACAGGCAGGTTATATTTTGATACAATCTGATTGATAGAATCCATATCGGCGCATTGACCATAGAGGCTGACTGGCATGATTGCTTTTGTCTTTGGTGTTATAGCTTCTTCTATTAGGGAAGGATTGATATTGTATGTCTTCGCATCAATATCAACAAAAACCGGGGAGGCCCCTAGCAAGGAAATCATTTCGCCGGTTGCAAAAAACGTGAATGGAGTCGTGATGACTTCATCTCCTGGCTTTATACCCAGCGCCAACATTGCCACTAACAGCGCATCGGTCCCGCTTGAGACACCGATGCAATGTTTAACACCAACAAAATTGGCGAGTTTTTCCTCCAGCTCGGAGACTTCAGGACCCATGATATATTGCCCATGGTCCAGTACTTTTTTTATGTTGCTATCAATTTTGCCCCGAATCAGGGACTGTTGCGCAGCCAGGTCAACAAAATTGATTTTCATAGTTGCAATTATTGATTTATTTTCTGAAGGTCGTCTTCGGTGGTGAATATAATTACTGGATACTGATAAGCGCCAGCAACATAACGTTAGGCAACCTTTTTCAGCTGCGTCCCTGATAAATGATAGCGGGTACCGGTATGTTTACAAATCGTTTCCTCTTCTCCTTGTAAAGGCAAGTCCAGTTGTTCACCGTATTCACTCATCCAGCCAATTTGTTTGCCCGGTATTCCAACTACCAGGGCATAATCCACTACATCTCTGTTAATTACAGCACCTGCACCAATAAATGAAAATTGTCCGATAGTTACACCACAAATAATCGTACAATTTGCCCCAAGACTTGCCCCTTTTTTAATGAGGGTTACCTTGTATTCAGTTTTTCGTGAGACAGCTGAACGCGGGTTATATACATTTGTGAATACCATACTCGGACCACAAAATACGTCATCTTCAAGCATGACATTGTCATATATCGAAACATTGTTCTGTATTTTAACATT
>CAUZRI010000282.1:0-2560 GCA_963582285.1 Gammaproteobacteria bacterium
GATCTAGTTGATCAACATCAGCGCGGCTACGTATCACTTTTTCAAATTTTGGTCCTTGTTTTTCTACAACACTCAGTCCCAATCCCATCGCATCGGGTATGGTAAGAATATCTGAGAACAGAATTGCTGCATCTAATGGAAAACGTGCCAAAGGTTGCATCGTCACCTCGCATGCCAATTCGGGGGTTTTACACAATTTAATAAAACTACCAGCGCGTTCGCGCGTCTTTCTATACTCCGGCAAGTATCTTCCTGCCTGGCGCATTATCCACACAGGTGTAGCATCAACTGGTTGCCGAAGTAGCGCTCGTATTAACCGATTATTTTTCTTTTCTGACATGGGATATGTAACTTTAAGATTAAGTTAAAGAAATAATACAGCAAAAAGATTTGAATAAATATCACGGGTAGTCACAACAAAGCATTCTCGAATTAATAGCAAACTAAGAGTAGCTTCCAGATCATTGTTCTTAACATGTTAATTTTTAGAATTTATAAGGGCGCGGGGAGGTCTGAACTTCCCATAAGATATTTATCAACCCCTCGGGCAGCGGATCTGCCATCGGCTATAGCCCACACTATTAGTGATTGACCTCTTTGCATATCTCCAGCGGTAAATATACCCGGAATATTAGTCATCCACTCTTTATCTCTGTCGACGTTACCACTATCGGTTAATTTTACACCTAATTGTTCTAACATCCCTGGTTTCTCAGGCCCGACAAACCCCATGGCCAGTAGCACAAGCTCACAGGGGATATTGAACTCGCTACCAGGGCTTTCTTCAAACGATAATTTTCCATCTACCAGCTTTGTTTCAATTTTGATCAGCTCAAGTTCCTTTACCTTCCCTTCTCCATTATCAATAAAGGACTTTGTTGAAACGGAAAATACTCTTTCCACACCTTCTTCATGAGCAGAGGCAACACGATAAATTTGCGGCCATTCAGGCCATGGATTTTTGTCGGAACGAGTCTCTGGAGGTCTTGGCATTATTTCTAACTGATGAACAGATATTGCTCCCTGCCTGTTTACGGTTCCAAGACAATCCGCTCCTGTATCACCTCCACCAATGATCACCACATGTTTACCATTGGCACTGATATTATTTAATTCTTCGATCTCATCACCTTCACATTGTTTGTTTTGTAATGTGAGATAATCCATTGCAAAGTGCACACCATCTAATTTTCTGCCGGGTACTGGTAAATCTCTGGGAGCGCATGCCCCGGCTGTTAACATGATCGCATCAAACTCTTGCTTCAATAAATCGACATTTATATTTTCACCAATATTTGCATTGGCTTGAAAAGTGACACCTTCAGTGATCATTTGATCAAGACGTCTATCAAGATGGGATTTTTCCATTTTAAACTCAGGGATTCCATATCGTAATAAACCGCCAAATCGATCACTGCGTTCAAACACGGTTACTTCATGCCCTGCCCGACACAGTTGTTGTGCCGCGGCGAGTCCCGCTGGCCCAGAACCTATAACTGCAACTTTCTTTCCAGTTTTAGATGTCGGTAATATCGGTTTGATCCAACCGTTTTCCCACGCCTTATCTATAATGGAGAGTTCAACCGCTTTAATTGTAACTGGATCGTCATTTATCCCAAGTACACAAGCCCCCTCACACGGTGCAGGGCAGAGTGTCCCGGTAAATTCAGGAAAATTATTTGTAGCATGTAATCTTTCTATTGCTTCTAACCATTGATCCCTATACACCAGATCATTCCAATCAGGAATAAGATTACCGAGTGGGCAACCCTCATGACAAAACGGAATACCGCAATCCATACAACGAGATGCTTGTGTTTTTAATGGTGCAACAGGCCAAGGTGCCATAACCTGCTTCCAGTCATTAATGCGTTCCTCTACAGCACGATAAGGTTGCTTCTCACGTTTAAATTCCATAAACCCTGTAATTTTACCCATGAGCGGCCTCCATTACTGCTTCGTCTTCAGAAACTCCAGTTTCCTTGGCTTTCTTAATTGCTAACAGTACACGCTTATAATCTTTAGGCATCACTTTGATAAACTTATTTTGATATTCTGGCCATGAATCCAGAATCCGCCTGGCTACAGTGCTTTGCGTATATTGTAGATGCGTAGATATAAGATGTTTTACAATATTACTATCTTCAACATCCATTTTCTCAAGGTCTACCATTCCCATATTGCAACGAATATTAAAATCATCTTGTTCATTGAGTACATATGCAACACCACCGGACATACCCGCAGCAAAATTTCTACCAGTACTTCCAATGACAACAACACGACCACCTGTCATGTATTCACAGCCGTGATCACCAATTCCTTCGACCACCGTATCGACGCCACTATTTCTGACGGCAAACCGTTCTCCTGCAATACCACGAAAATAGGCCTCACCACTCGTCGCACCATACAATAAGACGTTTCCAACCAGGATATTTTCTTCTGCCACAAATGTTGAGTGCCTTGGTGGATAAACAATTATTTTCCCGCCGGATAAGCCCTTACCAAGATAATCGTTAGCATCACCTTCTAACGTCAACGTTACACCTTTAGGGAG
>CAUZRI010000283.1:0-2549 GCA_963582285.1 Gammaproteobacteria bacterium
TGCTAGAATGGTTTGAGAGGCAAAACCAATAATCTGGTTATATTTCTTTACTGTATCTCCTTTTTGTATATCTACTAAAGCTATTTTATGTCCAGCTGGGATATTATTTTTGGTAATGACATTCTCAAAAGAATAGTTCTCTTTTAGTTTTGTCAGGGCCAGCCCTACATTATCTTTTGGGTGTAATATCATCGTTTTTATTTAGTCTTTAATTTTATTTAACCGCGCCTGTTGAAAGACCTTTTACAATATAACTTTCAAGGAAAACCCCAATAATAGCCAGAGGTGCAATGGCTGCAGTCGAAAGTGCTGCCATCGACCACCAGTTAATACCTTGTGATCCTGTTTGACTGGCCACCATCACAGGTAAAGTTTTTGCGTCGGCACTCGTCAGGAGCGCCGCAAAAAAATATTCGTTCCAAGTCAACACAAGACACAGAATGAAAGCCGCGACCATTCCTGGAAAGGAAATTGGCAGTACGATCCGCAGGAATACTCCCCAAACATTGAGACCGTCCACTAGGCCAGCTTCTTCAAGTTCAATTGGAATTGTACTGAATTGATCTCGCATTATCCAGATTACTATTGGTAGAACCATGAGTCCATAAAGCATAACCAGGCCAATAGTTGTATCAAGCAATGCCAATTCGCGGTACAGGACCAGAAATGGTAATGCGAGGACTACCGGAGGTAGGATCATCTGTGAAAGGAAGAAAAAAGAGATGTCCGTATTTTTGACAAAACCTAATTTGTACTCGAAACGACTGAGTCCATAGGCAGCAAGGGAACCCAGCATAACTGCTAATATTGAAGCGCTAGTGGAAGTTATGACACTGTTAACGAATCTTTTCACAAACTCTTCCCGAACAGTTGAAATCTGAAAGAAGGTTTCAGGAGACAGTCCCAGTGAACGAAAACCAATCCATTTAGGTACGAAGTCAACCCATGGAATAAGATGCCCTTGTGTAACATTGACCGCGGTTTTGAAAGATGTCGTGATTGTCCAGTAAATGGGGAACAAACATAAAAATGCCCAAAACAATAATGCACTATAAATCAGGATACGATAGACAATGATGTTCACACCTCGGTAAGAGTCACTCACAGTTTTTTTCGGTAAAAAATTAATGTGCCCTAACAGGCTCAAGAAATATTAATTGTATGGCTCTTTGGTTCAAATAACTTTGCTCATCCAACGGTTTAGTAAATTTAGCAAGGCAGTCATCAGGATGATAATTATTATCAGAAAAACCACTGCCATCATTGTTCCATATCCCACATTTGAACGATCTCGGTACTCCCGGAAAATAAAACTTGTAACGGTATCTGTTGTCCCTCCAGGTCCTCCGGAAGTGACATTAATGACGATGTCTGCAAGTTTTAATTTAAAAATAATCCGTATTACAGTTGCCGTGATACTCACGGGAAGCATTAGCGGGAAGGTGATATTCCAGAAATGCTGCCAGTTGTTAGCTCCATCAATTCTTGCGGCTTCATTGACTTCTTTGGGCAATGCCTGCAATCCTGCTAGTAACATGATCATCATGAACGGTATAAAAGTCCATGCATCCAAGATCATTATGCTCAAGCGTGCGATTTCAGGGGTTGAAAAGAATGCTGGACTTTCCCAACCTAATTGTCGTGCAAGGTTAGCCGCCGGTCCAAAACGATACTCCATAAGTGACTTACCTAACATCCAACTGACTGCAACCGGACTTAGCATTAACGGCATCAGGAACACTACCCGAAAGAATTTTCTGGCTACGATTTGTGCGTTTAGTAAGAGTGCGAGTCCGAAGGCTATTGCATATTCGAACAGGATTGCAATTAAGTAATAGACCATGTTCAACATGGAGTTCCAGTAATAGGTGTCTCCAAGTAAAGCTATAAAATTATCAATGCCATTGAACTTTTGTCCATCGAATGCACTAAGATTCCAGTCGTGTAGAGAAATGTACACACTAAAAATGAGAGGAAAAATCACCATTGCAATTGTGAAAAGAAAGGCCGGCAGAACAAAAAGGGCACGATGACCTCGCTCGCCTTTGATTAGGGTAATCCCCCAGCATAGAGCTATAGACCAAATCAGGTATGCATAGAGGACAGGACGCCAGTTCTCAAATCCAGCGGCAATGTTACCGGCTTTATATAAAGTTTGTGTGATGAAAAGAGCAACTAACAAAATAGTAGCAATGAGAATCATTGCCTGTCCGATAGCTTTCCGCTTAGGAGGAATATGATCCGTGCCGACGTAAGTCGATGTCATCTTAATCTAATTTCGACGTGTATTAGGTAAATATCTAATTGTGGTGAAAAATCCTCGAAAGCAGGTAAGACCGACGGCATTTGCATCCCACCGCCGGTCAAACTATTATTTCAGGATTTGTGTTTTATTATGACAAACCGAGAGAGCCACGGTAAAGCTCGAGTTGCTTTTTCCTGCCTATCTGATCAGTAAGTTTCTCCCAGGCAGCCGCAATGTTATCGGCTCCAGTCTGGGCATCAAACTTTCCTGCATAAATTTTTGACAACTCATCTTCGGCAACACT
>CAUZRI010000284.1:0-2516 GCA_963582285.1 Gammaproteobacteria bacterium
ATCCAATACTGCACCAGGATTTCTATCTAGATCTCTATCAATATCACCTTCCGGGCGATCAATAGCATTCATAGCAAAATATATTCTTGCCTGTAATCTTGCATCCGCACTTATCTGGGGACTGCCGACGAGGTTAATCAATACGAGAGTTAAAACTAAATTATAATTTAATCGACTGGACATAGAATGTAGATAGTTCTTGAATATTTAGATAACAGGATTCTAGCGAATCCATTGTGCATGTACAGGTTCAAATATCATTGATTGTTATATTTAAGTTATATTTTTACAAATTTTGATATAATTATACTATTAGAAAAGTACCCGACAATACATTACTTGTCAGTTTTTTCAGGATTTTAGAATAAATAATTAATTGAGGAGATATATTATGTCACTACGAATTGGCGATGAGGCACCTGATTTTACTGCTGAGACAACTGAAGGAACGCTCATGTTTCACGAATGGATAGGAGACAGTTGGGCAGTCCTGTTTTCGCATCCTAAAGATTTTACCCCGGTATGCACGACTGAACTAGGCTATATGGCAGGACTTAAGTCGGAATTTGATAAGCGAAATACCAAGGTCATTGGTTTGAGTATTGATTCCGTAGAGGATCATCAAAATTGGAAAAAAGATATTGAGGAAACACAGGGCAGTGGGGTGAGTTATCCGATGATCGCTGATAGCGATATGGCAATCGCCAAGTTATATGACATGATACACCCAAACGCCAGTGGGCCTGCTAAGGAACGGACTGCTGCTGATAATCAAACCATACGTTCGGTATTTGTTGTTGGTCCTGACAAAAAAATCAAGTTAATGTTGACCTACCCGATGACCACAGGTAGAAATTTTGATGAAGTATTACGTGTATTGGATTCAATGCAACTTACAGCAGAACATAAAGTCGCAACACCGGTAAATTGGAAAAATGGAGATAAGGTAATTATCGTTCCATCTGTCTCTAATGACGAGGCGAAAGAAAAATATCCACAGGGATGGGATACGAAGAAACCTTATCTTAGACTGGTTGATCAGCCAAAATAATAAATAGACAGGATTTACAAAATTTACAGCATGTACTGATTTATTTGGCAGATGTAAAAACCGCCCAAGTGGGCGGTATTTTTTGACTAGATTTCAGATGTACAGAAAAAAGTCCTGGAGTTCCAGAACTTCCGCTATCTATGATTGTGTTGTTTGGGAATGGTAAGATTAGCTTAAAAAATACACCTTTGTACTCAGAAAATTAATAAAAAAAACCGTCATGTCCGTAAGAGCATGACGGTATTATGAGTAGAAATAGTTTTAAGGTTTTAAAAATTTCATAGTGAAGCGATCACTATCACGGCCAATGGATGCATCAGTTGAATCAAGTGTTAAGGCATCATTTGGACGATAATGTAAATCAGAATAATCTACAAATACAAATCCTAGTTCCTGTAGTTCCTTTATCAAGCCCACCGGATCAACTCGGCGCCATCGTTGCTCAATGTATGGCTCCATATGTCGTCGTGTGTGGTCAATGATGCCGTATATGCCTCCGGATTTTAATGCCTTGAAGACCTCGATATTTAGCAATTTCCTGCTTTCCGGTGCCATGTTGTGCATATTGCGAAAAGTAAGCACCATATCCACATTCCGTTCTTTGAATTCCACACTATTGACAACGTTATAGCCACGTTGTGCGCCGCGTGCCATTTCAAACTTATCATCCATTATTTCAACAGTTTCCAGATCCCACTTAGGTAGGTCTTCAGCAACATTATTTCCACCTGCTCCAAGGTATAATTTGCCATTATCAGCTAATACCTGTCCCAAGATTTTGGTGTAATAGCCGCCACCAGGGATTAACTCGATAACTCGCATATCATTTTTAAGGCCAAAGTAGGCGAGGGTGGCTGCAGGTAAGCGATAGGTGTCAGCATGTCTGTCTCTATCAGTACGATAGGGTGCTGCCAATGCCTGAGTAACCTGATTTTCAATCATGCTTGATTGTTGTGCTGACAATGTCATTGAAAAAATGACGATACAAAAAATAATAATTCGATTAAAAATTGTTTTGATCATTATGCTTCCTCAGTAACTCAAATTTTAAATAATTGTTAAAATCACGCTTTGTTAATTACATGTAATTGATATAGGAGGAATAATAGCGGAACAATCATCTGGCGACTTGACCACTTTACCCAGTCGGACGACATATTGTATGTTTCGAGTATTGATAATATTTTCTGTCGGATCTGACCCTAAAATCAATATATCTGCGTCTTTACCTTCTTCTATTGTCCCGATTAATTCGTCTTTATAGGTCATTTCTGCCGGCCAACGGGTGGCACCAAGCAGGACCTTATACGGTTCAATACCGGCATCGGCAAGCATTTTCATTTCCCTGTGAAGGCTAACACCTACCAGTTTGTCGTCCCCAGCATCTGTAGCAGCAAGTATTCTGCCGCCAGCCTCACTCAGCATCTTGAGGAATTCGCCAACTTTTGCGAGACTTTTCGTTTGG
>CAUZRI010000285.1:0-2516 GCA_963582285.1 Gammaproteobacteria bacterium
AAATGATCTAGCCAATATTTAATTCTCTACTCATTAAATATTTAATTTGACTTGAAGTGAAAAAATATGTGTTGGTAGGCGCGATTGGACTCGAACCAACGACCCCCACCATGTCAAGGTGGTGCTCTAACCAGCTGAGCTACGCGCCTGAAAAAAGATGAATTCTAACTGAATCAATGAGAGGGCTCAAATTATAATATCTCAATGTTATTCAGAACGGCAATATATTACCATTAAAACTTCATTCTCAAAAAAACAAACAAGTCATATCAAAAATGTAAAACCTTTAACCAGGGTTTTTTTGATTCCTGTAAGAGAAAGTAACACTTGCAGACGCGCCGAAAAGATACTAGGGTTATGAGAAAATATAGCTTAAGGACTGAAAATGATATTAGTAACAGGGGGCGCCGGATTCATTGGTGCAAATTTTATATTAGACTGGTTTGCGCAAGCTGATGAAGAAATCATTAACCTTGATAACTTAACTTATGCAGGAAATTTAGAAAATTTAGCTTCCCTAAAAGAGGATAAACGACATGTCTTTATTAAAGGTGACATTTGTGATTCCAGCTTAATCATCAGCTTACTCGCCAAATTTAAACCACGCGCTATTATAAATTTTGCTGCTGAAAGTCATGTAGATCGATCTATTGAAGAGCCTGATAGCTTTATACAAACTAATATTGTAGGCACTTTCAGATTATTAGAAGCTACGCGGGGTTATTGGGACGAATTAGAAAAAAATAAGAAAAAAGAATTTCGCTTCCTTCATATCTCAACAGACGAAGTCTACGGTTCTCTCTCAAGTAAAGAGAAAGCCTTTGATGAAAACCATCGTTATGAGCCCAATAGCCCTTACTCAGCTAGCAAAGCAGCAAGCGATCATTTAATACGAGCCTACCATAAAACATATGGATTACCAGTTCTTACCACCAACTGCTCAAATAACTATGGCCCGTATCAATTCCCCGAAAAATTGATCCCCCTAATAATCATTAACGCTCTTACAAATAAACCACTACCTGTTTATGGAGATGGCCAACAAATCCGTGACTGGCTTTACGTGAAAGATCATTGTAGTGCTATTCAACGGGTGCTGGAAGCAGGTGCCCCTGGCGAGACATATAATGTTGGTGGCTGGAATGAAAAACCCAATATTGATATTGTACATACTATTTGTTCTTTGCTTGAAACACTATCTCCCCAAGTTGATGGCAGAAACTATAAAGAGCAGATTATTTTTGTTGCAGATCGCCCTGGCCATGATCGTCGATATGCCATCAATTCAAATAAAATAAAACGTGACCTTGGCTGGGAGCCAGCTGAAACCTTTGAAACTGGTATCCATAAAACCGTCAAATGGTATCTTGATAATCAGAGCTGGACTCAGAATGTCCAATCTGGCGCATACCGAGAATGGATTGATAAAAATTATAAAGAACGGACCCTGTGAAAATTCTATTATTTGGAAAAAGTGGGCAAGTGGGATGGGAGTTACAACGAAGCCTTTCTTTAATGGGTGAATTAGTTGCTCTGGATACTGATGACCAGAGGCTATGCGGTGACTTCACCCGGCCAGAAGACATTATTCAGACTATTCATTCAGTCTCTCCGGATGTAATCGTTAATGCGGCAGCTTACACAGCAGTTGACAAGGCTGAAAGTGAATCAGCACTAGCTCACACTATTAATACTCAGGCTCCAAAAATACTCGCTCAAGAATCACTGAAAATAGGCGCCTGGTTGATTCATTACTCTACCGATTATGTGTTCGATGGGAATGGAATTAAGCCATGGAAGGAGACCGATCCCACTACTCCCATAAATGTTTATGGTTCAACAAAATTGGAAGGAGAGAAAGCTGTCATAAATTCTGGCTGCAAACACCTTATATTTCGCACCAGTTGGGTCTATTCTGCTCGCGGTGAGAATTTTATTAAAACCATAATTCGTCTTGCACAAAACCGAGATCTTCTTTCTGTTATCGATGATCAGATTGGAGCCCCTACAGGCGCAGAGTTATTAGCAGACGTTACTGCCCATTCAATTTGTATGGCCTTAAGACAACCTCAAGTATCAGGGTTATATCATCTAGCCGCCAAGGGAGAAACTTCATGGTATGGCTACGCCAATTTTGTGCTCGATAAAGTCCGTCAATCTGGAATTAAACTTCAGGTTCAGACAGAGAATATTCAACCTGTAACAACTGATGCCTTTCCTCAAACCGCACGGCGACCTGGAAATTCTAGATTGAATACCAGAAAAATAGAACATACTTTCGATTTAACCTTGCCATTATGGCAAACTGGCGTAACACGTATGCTTACTGAAATTCTTGAAGAAAGATTATGACCCAACGTAAAGGTATCATTCTAGCTGGCGGTTCCGGCACAAGACTCTATCCCGTAACTAAAGTAGTTTCCAAACAGCTGCTCCCAATTTACGATAAACCCATGATTTACTATCCCTTGAGCACACTCATGCAAGCGGGCATTCGTAATATACTTATTATATCT
>CAUZRI010000286.1:0-2501 GCA_963582285.1 Gammaproteobacteria bacterium
TATCTTGAGAATATTTACCTAAACATGCCAGGCTATTGAGTTTTTCCCTATTTAGAAGCGCTGTTTGAGCATTTGCAACATTTTCTTTTTTACCTTCCCAGGCTGATAAGCATGGTTCTTGTAGCGCACGACCATAGGAAAAGCTTAACGGCCAAGGTAGATCAGTAATTCCAGCATTCATGGCATTTAAATGAGCGGTAGCTAACTCGGCACTTTGTCCTCCTGAGAGAAAAACGATTCCGGGTAATTCCGGTGGAACTGTGGCCTGTAAACATTTAACTGTTTTGTCAGCAACTTCGCTTATTCCTGCCTGGTCAGAACATTGTTTCCCTGATATCACCATATTCACTTTTAATATCGTGTGTTCTATAGTTACATTTTGATTCTTTAGGTTACTAAATAAAGAAATTAGGGTCTTTTCAGTCACCTCATAACAGGTATCAATCGTATTGTCGGCGTCCATAAGTACCTCAGGTTCAACCATAGGAACAATCCCCGCCTCCTGACAGAGACCAGCATAACGTGCAAGTGCATGTGTATTTGCCTCAATACAAGCATTGCTTGGAATACCATCACCTATGGCAATTACAGCTCGCCATTTAGCAAATTTTGCGCCTAAGCTCCGATATTCAGCTAAACGTTCTCTTAGTCCATCAAGGCCTTCAGTTACTTTTTCGTTTGCATGACCAGCAAGGTCTTTTACACCTGTATCAACCTTGATGCCTGGCATAATGCCTTGATCATTCATGGCTTTTGTAAATGGTGTTTCTTTACTGTCTGATTGACGTATTGTTTCATCGAATAGAATCATCCCGCTTATATATTCTGAACAATCAGGTGCCGTTATTAAAAGGTCACGGTATGACCGACGGTTTTCTTCTGTAGACTCAGTATTAATAGATTTAAAACGTTTTTCAATCGTTGGAAAGCTTTCATCAATAGCGAGGATACCTTTACCAGGTGCTACCATCGCTTTAGCTGTTTTTTCTAATTCTTGTAAAAAATTACCCATGTATAAACTCCCTTTTGAGACGTTATATTAATATTTAATGGTTATTATCATCTTTATCATGATGTTAACAATGTTGTATACGAATGATTAGTTAAATTTTCCTGTAGGACCACCAACTTTAATGATCTTCATTGTGTTGGTTCCTCCACGAAAACCTTTTAAATCACCTTTTGTGATAATTACCAAATCTCCTTCAGACAAATGGTTTTGTTGTAATAGATCATCAATTATTTCATGATTTACTTCCGTTGTATCTGTTGTGGTTACATCAAATAATACGGGGTAAATACCACGATATAACTTGACCCTGCGCATTGTGCTTAGGTTCCGGGTAAAGGCAAAAATTGGAATACCAGAACTGATGCGTGACATCCATAAACAAGTAGCTCCTGTCTCTGTTAGTGCTGCGATAGCTTTGGCACCTATATGGTTTGCTGCATACATAGTTGCCATCGCAATAGCCTCATCAACCTTCTCGAATCTATTATTAATTCTGTGATCAGAGGTACGGATCGCTCGTTGCTTTTCTGTTTCTTCACAAATCTTGGCCATTGTCTGAACTACCTTTACCGGATATCGGCCAATACTGGTTTCTCCTGAAAGCATTACAGCATCTGTACCATCGAGAACGGCATTTGCAACATCAAATACCTCAGCACGTAGAGGCGTTTGATTACCAATCATTGATTCCATCATCTGAGTTGCAGTAATCACTGCAGTGTCCATTTCCCCTGCAAGGTTAATTAATCTTTTTTGAACAGGAGGAAGTGCCGCATCACCAATTTCAACTCCCATATCACCCCTGGCAATCATAATCGCATCGGCAGCATTAATAATTTCCTCTGCATTTTCAATTGCCTCAGTACGCTCAAATTTTGCTATTATTTGTGTTTTACTTTTAAGTTTTTTAAGTTGGGCACGAGTAGATCGAATATCATTGGCAGTTCTAACAAACGATACAGCAATGTAATCGACACCAAGATTTACGGCATGGATCAGATCAGATTTATCTTTTTCCGTTAGCGCTTTGGCAGACAAGCCACCACCTGGAAGGTTTATTCCCTTACTGTTCGATAAGGTTCCACCCACAACAGTTTTACAATGTATCTTGCCCCCTGAAACTTTTTCAACTACGAGTTCTATCCTGCCATCATCTATAAGTAATAAATTTCCTTTTTTAACATCCTTTGCAAGGTTCTTATAGGTAACACCGATATGAGATTTAGTCCCTGCGTTAGTTGCCAACGCGGTATCCAATATAAACAGATCATTTTCATTTAATATAATTTTTCCTTCTCGAAAATTTCTCAGGCGAATTTTGGGGCCTTGAAGGTCTGCAATAATGCCGGTTTCTACACCAAGTCTTTTAGTTATTTCACGGATTTGATGGATACGGTTTTTATGGGAGGATTTTTTATCGTGTGAATAATTTAATCTGAATAGATCAACGCCAGATAATACTAATTTCTCAAGAACACCAGGTTTGTCG